>PXSF01000001.1 GCA_003022845.1 Halobacteriales archaeon SW_10_66_29
GGTGCGCCCGCTCGACCTCGAACCAGGCTCAACAGCGACGACCCGCAGGGGTTCCTGACGAGCTACACCGCCATCCTGCCGGACAGCGGGGCGATGGGCGGGTACATGTACGCGGCGGGGTTCGAGAGCCGCGACGCACACTTCGCCCTGCCGCTGTTCGACGCCGCGTCGGGTGAACTGATGGCGGTGCTCGACGGCGCGAGCATGAACCCGTACAAGACCGGTGCTGCCGGTGCGGCTGGCGTCGACGCGCTCGCCCGCGAGGACGCCAGCACCCTCGGAATGATCGGCAGCGGCTCGCAGGCGCGCGGCCAGCTACTCGCGACCGCGACCGTCCGGGAGTTCGAGACGGTGGCAGTGTTTTCCCCGACGCAGGAGCACCGCGAATCGTTCGCCGCGTCGATGGACGACACACTCGACGCGTCCGTCCAGGCCGTCGAGGACAGCGAGACGGCCGTCCGCGGCTCGGACGTCGTGATCACAGCCACGAGGGCGACCGAGCCGGTGTTCGACGGCGAGTGGCTCGATCCCGGGACGCACGTGACCGCGATGGGCCAGTACGACCCCAACAAACGGGAGCTCGATGGGACCACCATCGCCCGGTCGACGTACGTGCCGGACCTGCTCGGACGCATCGACCGCGACGCTGGCGCATACATGCAGGCGCTCGCCGAGGGGGCGATCGAGGAGGGCCACGCGCACGCCGAACTCGGCGACGTCGTCGCGGGGACTGCGCCGGGACGGACCTCCGACGCGGAGATCACGGTGTTCGACAGCGGCGGCACCGGGATCGAGACGGTCGCCGCAGCGAAGCTTCTGTTCGACCGTGCACGCGAGGACGGGCTCGGCGAGTCGGTGTCGTTCTCGCCGGCCAGCGAGGCGTTTTTCGGGTAGATCAGAGCACGCCGTCCACGCCGAGTGCTTCGAGCAGGGACAGCCCGCTGAGCAGTGCCCCCAGGAGGTACCCCGCGATTGCGCCGCCGTTGAGCAACGGCAGGCCAGCGTGTGCCCGCCCCTTCAGCACCATCCACAGCAGGATCGACAGTCCGGCGACAGTGCCGGCGATGGCCCCCAGTGCCGGGAGGTTCGCCGACACCCCGAAGACCGAGAGCGTGGGATCGGTCTCGACGAAAAAGGCCGCGCTGGCGACCAGCACCGTCGGGATCACGGCGTCGCCGAGCCCGATGAACAGGGCGTCCCGCCCGGGCAGTTCCTCCTGGATCGCCGCGACGATTTCGTCGTCGACCGCTTCGACCGTCTCGTCCTCGATCGCCGTCAGGCGCTGCTCGGGTAGCTCGCTGATCCCCTCGGGCCCGAGCTCCCGGAGTTCGGCCGCGTCCGGTGGCTCCGGGTCGTCCCCCTGATCCGACTGGTCGTCCTCGCCCTCGTCCTCACCGTCGACCGGGTTCTCGGCGTCCAGAAATGAGTACGACAGCGTCAGCGGGACCACGAGCACGACCGGCACCCGCATGTCCATCACGCCGGACGCGAGCGTCAGCATGTGTTCGGTGCCGTAGACGCTGATCGCGTCGTAGACGGCGAGGACGACCAGCAACACCAGCGCGGGGAGGATCCCGAAGTTGATCCCGAACAGGCCGGCGCCGCCGATCCCCATCACGATGCCGGCGGCGTCGATGACGTACCACTCCGGGTAGCTGTACAGCGCCACCGCGACCGCGGCCGCGCCGAGCCAGGCGATCACGTCGACGGTCGATCCGCCGACGTCGACAGTCAGCACGTTCGGTACGATCACCTGGAAGACGAAAAGCGAGATGTAGCCGCTGGCGAAGATGATGATCAGGCGCAGCGCCTCGTCGCCGCCGTACTTCATCGCCGCGAGCATCAGCGCCGTCACGACGACGATCGCACCGACGTAGAGGACGCTGATCGTCGGGTCGGTGGTGTCCTCGACGACCTGGTGACCCTCCTGCTGGAACGGCTCGACCAGCGCCAGCGCGCCGAACTGGATCGCCAGAAAGATCCCGGCGATTCCGGCACAGGCAAGCAGCTTCCGCTCGCGGTCGTCCATATTCGGGTCTCGATCAGGATGCGTATCAGGATTACGACCTCGGACCGGGCCGTCCCGTCAGTCCAGCACGCTCACCGGGCGTACACGGTCCGGCCGACGAGCATCGCAGTGTTGTCCGCCTCCGTCGTCACCGCCAGGTACGGGCGCTCGACCGGGCCGAACACGTCGACGACCGTACCCACGTCGTCGAGGTCCTCGTCGATGAGTTCAGTGCCGAGATCCGGGTAAGTGTCGTCACTGCTCCTGGCGACGGCGAGCGAGGAGGTCGCGCGGACCACCTGGCCGATCCGTCTCATGCCCGGATGACGTCCAGGTACGCCGCCGTCGCGCCCAGGAGGTCGCTCTTGTTCGCGTCGTCGGCACCCTTCACGAGCACGCGGCCGCGGGGCTCGTACTCCCGCGGGTACGTCTTCGAGCGTTCGATGACGGCGTCGTACCCGACCTGCTGGACCGCCTGTGCGATCTCCTCGGCCGTCGGCTCCTCGACGGCGAGGTCCCGCGACACCCGCCGCCCCTCGGCCCGTGTCTTCTCGGCGTCGAGATAGACGGGCCAGATGACGTTTTCGACCATACCCTGGCGTGGGAGACGCTGATACAAACCTCTTTTTGACGCGGGTCGCCGTAGGGACCGTATGACCGACGACCCGCCCGAAATGACTCCGACGGTCTCCTGTTCGCGCTGTGGTCGGGAGTGGGAACTCTCCTACGAACTCGACGACCAGCGTGCCGGGAACCGCGCACTCGAACAGTTCGCGCTCGACCACCACCGCCACACCGGCCACTACCCCGACGGCGTCTCTCCCTGGATCGCCGACTGCCGTCGCTGTCCCTGCACCGACCGGTTCCTCGGCGAGCGCCCCGCCCGCCGGTTCGCGACAACCCACGCCCGTCACACGGCACACACCGTGTCGCTCCACTATCCGGAGTCGGACGAGGTCGAACAGATCGACGGGCCGAAAAACTGAGAACGGTCGGGTCGGCGGGGCGGGGGTTGTGTAACTGTCACAGTGGCTGCGGTTGACTTCCTCCCCGCCCTGAAGGACGAGGCTTCCGCTGGCTATCCGTCAGACCTCGGCAGCCAGGCCGGCCCGCTCGGCGGCGTCGTCGGGGCTGGCGTCGTCGTGGATCACCGCGGCGACGGCTTCGGCGATGGCTTCGGGCGTCTCGTGCTGGAACAGCGAGCGGCCCATCGAGACGCCCGCGGCGCCGGCGTCCATCGCGCCGCGGACCATCGACAGCGTCTCGCGGTCGGTGCCCTTGCTCCCGCCGGCGATCAGCACCGGCAGGCGGGTCGATTCGACGACGCGCCGGAAGCTCTCCGCGTCGCCGGAGTAGGAGGTCTTGATCAGGTCCGCCCCGAGCTCCTCGCCGAGGCGTGCGGCGTGCCCGAGGTCCTCGGCGTAGGCTTCTGGGTCGCTCGGGTCGCTGATGTCGGGGCCGCGGGCGTATGTCATCGCAAGCACCGGGAGACCGAACCGCTCTGCTTCCCGCGTCACGTCGCTGAGCGCGGTGATCTGGTCGGGTTCGTACTTGCTGCCGACGTTGACGTGAAAGGAGACGGCGTCGGCGCCGGCGCGGATCGCGTCCTCCACGGTCCCGGTTTCGCGCTTGTCGGCCTCGTCCGGGCCGATGGCGGTCGAGCCGTTGAGGTGGACGATGTAGCCGGCGCCGTTGCGGTTGCCGTGGACGCGGGGGGCGACCCCGCGCTGGGTCAGGACCGCGTCGGCGCCCCCCCGGGTGAGCGCGTCGATCGTCGATTCGAGGTCGACCAGCCCCGTGACCGCCCCGAGCGTGATCCCGTGGTCCATCGGGACGACGAGATACTTGCCGCCTGTGCCGATCCTGTCGAGTCGTGCCTGCTTCCCAGCTGTCATTACTGCATCCTCCGGGAACGGGGATAATCAGTGTTTTCGTGACCGCAGTTCACGCCTGTCCCGCTCATGGTTGCTCGGCTCGCGTCCCCCGCCGCGCGCCAGCGACCGCGCCGCCTTTCAGCTCCTCGGCTTTCTCCGCCAGTCGTGCAGCGACGTCCGCCCTCGGGTGGTCCTCGGCGGCGCCCTCGGCGACGATGTCGACCAGCGCCGAACCCACGATGATGCCGTCGGCGCCGGCTGCGACGATGCGCTCGGCGTGCTCGCCGGTCTTGATGCCGAAGCCGACGGCTTTCGGGACGTCCCAGTCGGCGACGCGGGCGAGCGAGGCGTCCGTCTGCTCGGAGACGTCCTCGCGTGCGCCCGTCGTCCCCAGGCGCGCCTGGACGTACACGTACCCCGAGACGTGCTCGCACATCCGCTCCAGTCGCTCCCCGCGGGTCGTCGGGGCGACGATGAAGATCAGATCCAGGCCGAACTCGTCGCAGGCCGCCCGCAGCGGTCCCGCCTCCTCCGGCGGCAGATCGGGGACGACCAGCCCAGCGATGCCGACCGCCGCGGCCCGCTCGACGAACGGGCGCGGCCCGCGCTCGTCGCCACACTGGTAGATCAGGTTGTAGTAGGTCATGCAGACGACGGGGGCCTCGACCGAGAGCGCCTCGACGAACTCGAAGTACCGCTCGGTCGTCATGCCGCCGTCGAGCGCCCGGACGATCCCCTCCTGGATCGTCGGCCCCTCGGCGATCGGCTCCGAGAACGGGAGCCCGAGTTCGATCACGTCCGCGCCACCGCGGTCCAGCGCCTCGACGTACGCCAGCGAGTCGTCGAACGTCGGGTCGCCGGCCACGAGGTAAGGGACGAACGCCGGGTCGTCCGCGAACGCCGCTGCGAGCGTCACAGCGCCCCACCTCCGACCTCGCGGAACAGGGCCATGTCGGGCGCGATGGAGAGGTCCCGCTCCGCCGTCTCCTCGATGACCGTCTCCAGATCCTTGTCGCCGCGGCCCGAGACGTTCACGACGACGAACTCGCCGAGGTCGTCGTGGTGTTCCTCGAGATATTCGAAGGCGTGGGCCGTCTCCAGAGCCGGGATGACGCCTTCCAGTTGCGAGAGGCGGTGGAACGACTCCAGCGCGCCGTCGTCGTCGACGTTGACGGCGTCGACGCGGCCCGTGTCCACGAGGTGAGCGAGCTCCGGCCCGACGCCGGCGTAGTCCAGCCCCGCAGAGACGGAGTGTGACTCCATGATCTGGCCGTCGCCGTCCTGGAGCACCCTGGTGCGGGCGCCGTGCAGGACGCCCTCCTCCCCGGTCGACAGCGACGCGGAGTTGGGTGCGACGCCGGCCTCCTCGTCGACGGACAGCGACGAGCCCCCGGCCTCGACGGCGTAGAGGTCGACCGACTCGTCCGGCACGAAGTTGTGGAACGCACCCATCGTGTTCGAGCCGCCGCCGGCGCAGGCCAGGACTGCGTCGGGGAGTCGTTTCTCTTTCTCCCGGGCCTGGCGGCGCGCTTCCTCGGAGATCAGTGCCTGGAAGTCCCGCACCATCGCCGGGAACGGGTGGGGGCCGACGACGCTGCCGATGACGTAGTGGGTGTTCTCGACGGTTTTGGCCCAGTCGCGCATCGTCTCGCTGATCGCCTCCTTCAGCGTGCCGCGGCCTGTCGTCACCGGGTTGACCTCGGAGCCGTTGAGCCGCATGCGGAAGACGTTCGGCCGCTGGCGCGCGATGTCGGTCTCCCCCATGTAGATCTCGCAGGGCATGTCCAGGTGGGCCGCGGCCATCGCCGTCGCGGTGCCGTGCTGGCCCGCGCCGGTCTCGGCGATGATCCGCTCTTTGCCCATGTACTTCGCCAGAAGCACCTGCCCGAGCGCGTTGTTCAGCTTGTGGGCACCACGAACCCGTCCTCGTTCTCCAGAACAAACCGCTCGTAGGCCTCGGTCAGTTCCTCGATGGCCGGCATCAGCGCCTCCGGCACGTACTGTCCGCCGTACTCCCCGAACTTCCCGTCTCGTGTCTCTTCCGTACTCATGATGTGGGCTCCGTTGCTCCAGTCAGTCGCCGCGTGTTCCCGGTGACGTCGCCGTCCATGATCGCCGAGCCGACGAGCAGCCCGTCGGCGCCGGCGCCGCGCATCCGCTCGACGTCCGCCCGCGTCCCGATGCCGCTCTCCGCGATCAGCGTCGCATCCGACGGAACCGCCGGGGCGACCCGCTCGAACGTCCCCAGGTCGACCTCCAGCGCCGCGAGGTCGCGGTTGTTGATCCCGATCACGTCGGCGCCCGCCTCGACTGCCGCTTCGACCTCGGCGCGTGTGTGGGTTTCGACGAGAACCTGGAACCCCCGCTCCTGTGCGACCGCGGTCAGCGCCGGCAGGTCGTCGACGAAGCGGGCGATCAGCAACACCAGGTCCGCCGCGACGGTGTCGAGCTGTGCCTCCGTGAGGACGAAATCCTTGCGCAACACCGGCACCTCGACGGCCTCCCGAACGCGGCGCAGATGCTCGGGACTGCCGCCGAAGTGCTCGGGTTCGGTCAGCACCGACAGCGCCGCCGCCCCGCCGTCGACCATCGCCTCCGCCAGCGCGACGGGGTCGTCTGCCCGGCGCCCGTCGGTCGTCGGCGACGTCGGCTTCACCTCGGCGATCAGCGGCGTCCTGCCGCCGGCCAGCGCACGCTCGAACGCCGGTTCGATCGGTCGGGCGTCGACCGAGACGCGTTCGGTCCCGCCCGGCCGCTCGCGGGCCGCCGCCAGGATCGACTGCACTGCGGGTGCGACTGCTGCACTCTCGTCCATTACTGAACACTAATGGACAGACATGTACATAAGGCTTGTGAAGCGGCTCACCCGCCGGTGGGAACGAGCCGCGAGAGCAGTCCCGGGCCGGCCCGCCGTTGCAGCGACCCGCGGATCAGGGGGAGGGCTTGCGTGAGTCCCGACTCGAAGCGGTCGTACTCGAGCAGTTCGAAGCGGTCGTCGCTCCGGAACATGTCGCCGGTCTTCCGGTTGAGGTGACAGCCGCCGGCGACCGGCCGCCAGCACGGTGTCAGGAGGTCGTGGACGCCCCCGAGCCCGCCTGTCGCGCGGACGTGTTCGAGAAACCGGAACTCGCCGCCGGGGCGGAGTACGCGTGCAACTTCGTCGAAGGCCGTCTCGGCGTCCGGGATGGTACAGAACACCAGCGACGCGACCACGGCGTCGATCGACCCGTCTGCGAACGGGAGCGACTCCCCGGTCGCGTCGACCAGTTCGATGGGGAGGTCCACCTCGGCCGCCCGGTCGCGTGCCCGCTCCCGCATCGCCGGGTCCGGTTCGACGGCGTACAGCGTGGTGATCTCGCCGCCGTACTCCGCGTACGCCGGGAACTGTGCGCCGGTCCCCGCACCGAGGTCGACCACGCGACCCGCGAGCCCTTCCGCCAGAAAGCGTCGGTGTGCTTCCAGCACCGTCCGCTCCGGAAGCGCCATGATGGCGTCGTACGCGCGGCCGAACATCGGTGATTCGTCACTCATTGATAGTGCCGTTCGGACCTGTTGCAACGCCTTTGTGGTTGCCATTTGTCCGCTCTGGAGTCCCATTACTCTTTCACACGTCGAGCGGTTCGGTTGAGCCTGATAGTGATGTCCGTCGCTCGCTCGATCTCTGGCTGTCCCGTTCGAACCATCGTGATAGCGCCTGTTAGGTCGTGGTGTGTGTCCACAGAGGATGCTACCGTTGCAGATACTGGCTCAGTATAATCAGTATCATACTCACGAACAGTGCGACTGCGCTGATCGCGTTGACGACGGGGGTTGTCGTTCGAATAACGTTCGAATATATATAGACGGGGAGGGTGTTATTCGGTCCACCCGTAAAGAATGCGATGAGAAAGTCGTCGAAGGATAGCGTAAACGCGAACAACGCGCCGCTGATGATCCCCGGCGCCAGTATCGGGAGTGTCACGTGCCTGTAGGTCGACCATCGAGTCGCTCCAAGATCACGTGCGGCTTCCTCGAGGGCCCGATCGAACCCGCGCAGGCGAGCGGTAACTGTGATCAAAACAAAGGGCACGATGAACACCAGCTGCCCTAACATAATCGTATACAGACTGAGGTCGATAGAAAAGAAGTTGAACAGCATCAGCAACGCTATCCCAAGGATGAGCCCTGGAATCGTCATGGGTGCAATCACCAGGCTTCGGTAGACCCGTTTGAGCCGAAAGTCGTGGCGCACGAGGGCAATCGCTCCTAACGTTCCCATGACCGTGGCGAGTGTCGTGACGACCACAGCGACCAGGAGGCTGTTGTAGATGGCGTCGATCGCTACCGACGTATCCAGCAGGACTCTGTACCAGTGGAGGGTGAATCCACTCCACGGGAGAGTCGAGAACTCCCCTTTCTCGAAAGAGAACACGACGATGAAGACGATCGGGATGTAGAGGAAGACAATGAAGATTGCCGTCCAAATTTTCAGCCAGTACCCTTCGAGTAATCCAGTGATGGACCTGCCAGCGGATCGAACGGGCGAGTTGTCCCCTCTCGTGGTATCGGTACTCATGTTAGAAGATATCCTCCATGTTGGCGTGACGGATCAGCGTTCCGAGCGTCACCAAGACGATGATCATCAGGATCGTTCCCAGTGCAGATCCTGCGGGCCAATCCGCACCGAAGCCGAACTCGTACTCGATGCGTGTCCCGATGAACGGGGTCCCTCCGCCGAGGAGTGACGGGACGATAAACGAGCCCATACTGAAAATGAAGACGAAGATGGTACCCGCGAGCAGTCCGGGGATCGACAACGGGAACACGACATACCTGAAAGCTTGGAATTTGGAAGCTCCGAGATCTTTCGCTGCCTCGATAAGTGAACGGTCGATCCCCTCCAGACTCGAGTACAGGGGCAGGATCATGAAGGGTAGCCACAGGTAGACGAGACCGAAGTATATAGCAAACCGAGAATTGAGGAGAAAGCCCAGTGGTTCGTCTACGATTCCAGTGGACAACAGGAGTTTGTTGAGAATACCATCAGTAGACAGGATGCTACGCCACCCGAAGATACGGACAACGTAATTCGTCCAGAACGGAACGATGATTAACGCCACCAGCTGGTTTTTGTATTCGCCGCCATACATCGCGATGTAGTACGCGACAGGAAAGGCGAAGATGGCGGTTGTAATTGTACTCAGGGAAGCGACCAGTATCGTGGTTTTGAACGCTTGAATGTTCTGAAGTTTCGTCAGAGCGTCGGTGAAGTTGTTAATATTGAACTGCCTGACCAACGTGAAATCCTGCATCTCCCACGTTGCTATCAGTAGCATTATCGTCAGTGCGCCGAGGAAAAAAATCGCCTCAAATACAACCACGGGACCTGCTGTGACGAGCAACTGGGCGTACTTGTTCTCGGCGAGTCTGTCGATGCGTCCCACGTTGGAAACCGTCGTCGTATCAGTGCTATCTGCCATAGGATTCGTCTGTGGAATGGAAAATCCGATTCACAGGAGGGGTTCTTTCCGTTCAGAGGTCGGACCGCGCCTTCGCCCGTTCCCAGATCTCGGTCCACTGCTCTTGCTGTGGTGAGATGAGATACTGGTCGAGACCGGAGAGGATCTCGTCGGCCGCCTCGAAACCTTTGTCCTTGTACATCATAATCGTCTTCTGTTCTTCCTCGCTGAATGCGTCGAAGGCAGCCGTATTCGCGGGTGCGCCCTTCGACTCCCCATCCCAGCAAATCGAACGTTGTCCCTCCGGGGAGAGGCAGGCATTGATAAACTCATTTGCCAGGTCGCGGTTGAGGTCTGGATTGTTGACCAGACAGAGCCCCTCCGTCCAGAACCAGCCGCCAGCTTCGGGCGGGGCTATGACCTTGGCCCAGTCGAATCCTTCTGCGGCCAGTTGACTGAGCTCGAAGTTACCCACACCGAGGACGATCTCCGCATTCCCCTCCAGCATAGCCTGTCGGAGTGCGGCCGCACCCTGGTGGACTGCCTCGACGCTGTTGAACATCTCCACGAGCGTCTCCTCAAGCGTCTCTAGCCTCGAATCGGAGACCTCAATGGCCATGGGATTCTCGTCCAGGTCGAAAATCTGCTGCATCACGAGCGGAATGACTGACGTGGGCGCGTCCGCAGCCATCGCCTTGTAGTCGCCGTCCCAGACGGCCGCGTACCCCTCCGATTCGAGATCCGCGAGTTCGACTTCGTCATCGTTGTACCCCATGCCTTCCCAGCCCCAGCGCGGAGCAATCGCCCATTGCTCACCGTCGAATCCGAACGTCTGATAGGGCCAGTTGAATTTCTCGATGATCGTGCCCTCTTGGGCCGCCGGATACTCCTCTCGCCTCAGTGGAACAATGGTGTCTGCCTTGGCATTGCGCTGGGCCCACTGGTTGTCCAGAACCAACACGTCGAACTGGCTCGCGCCACCACCTTGGAGCGTATTGAATCCCTCCTTGTCGCTCGAAATCAGCTTGAGGTTGGTACTGGCACCCATGTCTTCGACCATCTGAGAGACGCCTTCGTATCCACCCCAGGTCAGGACATTCAGCTCCTGTCCATCGTAGCTCGATCCGCCTCCACCGTCACTGGACCCATCCGAACTACTATCGTCGCCACCATCGCTACTTCCGTCGCTTCCGCCACTACCGCCATCACTTCCCGAGCATCCTGCGATGGCTGCCATTCCCGCAAGGCCGGCCCCTCTCAGGACCGATCGTCTGGTTTTGTTATCGTCCCGCATGGTATCACCCATCAAAGTCCAAGTTAATAAATTTAACGTATAGGCGTATATTTCGTACGAGGTACAACAAAGACGAGGAATACGGGAACAAATTCCTACCTACGGGGACGGAGTGAGCAGTCTCGACCCCGAGTCCGGATGGACACTGTTCGGAGGATATCCCAAGGGATAGCTTTTAATCAACAATTAGATGGTTCAGACGCCACAAGAATAAACTATATTCTAGTTATAATCGATATCTTAGAAAAATTTTTATAGACCGGAACTGCTATTGTGCCTCATAGGGAATCACTGGCTGACTGACGCTACCTGTTCAGAACCATGACACAAAAAGGCACTCTCAGACTCGAGGGGCTCCGTAAGGAATTCGACGATGTTGTCGCCGTGGACGGTATCGATCTCGAGGTATCAGCCGGGGAATTCTTTACACTACTCGGCCCATCTGGCTGTGGCAAGACAACCATCTTGCGCTGTATTGCCGGGCTAGAAACGCCCACTGCTGGGGATGTGTACCTGGACGGACAGCGTATCACCGACTTGCCCCCCAACAAGCGCAACACGAGCATCATCTTCCAGGAGTGGGCACTGTTCCCCCACATGACTGTCGGTGAGAACGTCTCCTTTGGACTCAAGATGGACGGAGTTCCGAAGACAGAACGGGAGGAACGTGTGGCGGAGGTCCTCGAAGTTGTGGAACTGGGCGGGTATCAGGACCGGCAATCGGACGAGCTCTCGGGCGGGCAGAAACAACGCGTGGCCATGGCTCGCTCGCTCGTTCAAGAGCCTGAGGTGCTTCTCCTTGATGAACCGCTCGCGTCTCTCGACCGAGCGCTCCGTGACCGACTCCAGGTCGAACTCAAGAACATCCAAGAAGAGTTCGAAGTGACGTTCATTCACGTCACCCACGACCAGGAAGAGGCACTGACGATGAGTGACCGCGCCGGGGTCGTCAACGAGGGGAGCCTCGAACAGGTGGGCAAAGTGACAGAGCTGTACGAAAGACCGACGAGCACGTTCGTTGCCGAGTTCCTCGGGGAGACGAACCTTTTCCAAGGACGGGCCGAGGTCAAAAACGGCATGGTCACTCTGAGTGATGATGATCTGCAGATCGATATCGAAACCGACCGGTTCAGCTCGAACCCCTCGGATACCACCCACGCCTATACGATCCGTCCCGAGAGTATGCATATCGCGAGTGAAGATCTCGATTGTACGAACACGTGGACTGGAACCGTTCGAAACGTCATCTACAAGGGCTCAAACACACTGTACGAAGTGGCCATCGGAGTCCGAACGATGAAGGTCCAGCGTCAACGTCGCAAAGACATAGAGATGTTCGATGAAAACGAGAGCGTTCTGGTCGGGTTCGACAGCCAAGACGGCGAACTCATCGTCGAAAACTAACAGAACGTATACTCGTTCCTCTGGCTTAACGCGACCGGGCATCTCATCGGAGGATTGATAAGCTCGTATACTCGAATATACGCAACATGAGTAAATCGATCCGCATCTCCGAGGAGTTCCACGAGTTCGTCAAAACACACAAACGGGAAGGCGAGACGATGGAGGAGACGCTGCGTCGCCTCGTCGGCGGTCCCCATCCC
>PXSF01000002.1:0-13175 GCA_003022845.1 Halobacteriales archaeon SW_10_66_29
TGCATATCCCCTCCTTCGGCGTCCCGAGGTTAAGACCTGCCGAAGCGCTCCGAGCGATGCCGTCGTGGGAACCCCCGCGAGCCGACCCACCAACCACTGTTTCTGCCGGTGACACAGTCCACGTCCTGGCGGACTGAAAGGGCGAGGTCACGTCGCGGTCGCTGAGCAGGCCCTATTCGAGCGACCGGAGGGAGCGAGAATATCCTGCTCAGCGTGATCCGCGATGTGACCGAGGGCTTTCTGTGAGAAGGTTTCGGCAGTAGTCACACCCGAGTACTAGCGAGCGTGTTATACTCGTCCACCGGAAACGTAGGGGCATGATCGACCTGCGAAGCGACACCGTTACCCTGCCAAACAACGAGATGCGCGAGGCGGCCCGGGACGCCGAGGTGGGCGACGACGTCTACCGCGAGGATCCGACAGTCAACGAACTCGAGGCCCGGACGGCCGACGTGCTGGGGATGGAGGCGGCACTGTACGTCCCCTCGGGGACGATGGGAAACCAGGTCGCCGCCAGGACCCACACCGAGCGCGGCCAGGAGGTGCTCTGCGAGCGCGAGAGCCACATCTACAAGTGGGAGCTGGCTGGGCTGGCCCAGCACGCCGAGGTCCAGCCCCGTACGATTGACGGCGACGAGCGGGGGGTCGTCAGGCCGACACAGGTCAGAGCGGGCTACGTCGAGGAAAGCGGCCACCGTCCCGGGACGGGCCTGCTGACGCTGGAGAATACCCACAACAGCAAGGGCGGGACCGCCATCGCGCCCGAGCAGATCGCCGCGACGGCCGAGGCGGCCCACGACCTCGGCGTACCGGTCCACCTCGACGGCGCGCGGCTGTTCAACGCCGCGGCGGCCCGGGGCTGTCCGGCGGCGGAGATTGTCGAGTCCGTCGACAGCGCCATGTGCTGTCTCTCGAAGGGGCTGGGCGCCCCCGTCGGGTCGATGCTCGCCGGCCCCGACGAGTTCGTCGAGCGCCCGCCGGCACCGCAAACTGCTCGGCGGCGGGATGCGCCAGGCCGGGATGATCGCCGCACCTGGACTCGTCGCGCTGGCGAACCGCGACCGCCTCGCCGAGGATCACCGCCGCGCCGAGCGCCTCGCGGGGGGCCTCGACCGGATCGACGGCCTCTCGGTCGACCCGCCCGAAACCAACATCGTGCTCGTCGAGACCGACCGGCCGGCAGAGGCGTTCCTCGACGACTGCGAAGACGAGGGCGTGCTCGGCGTCCCGTTCGACGAGCACGTCGTGCGCTTCTGCACCCACTGGGACATCGACGACGAGGACGTCGACGCGGCCATCGAGGCGGTCGACCGGGCGGCCACGAACGACCGTATGAATCCAGGAGAATGAGCGAGCACACGTCCATCACCGAGCGGACCAGAAGCAGGGTCGACGGCATCCTCGAACGGTTACGGGAGGAGTACGGCACCTTCGAGGTGGTCGAGAAGACCTGGGAGCGGTCGCCTTCGGAGTTTGCCCGAATCAGAACCCAGTTCGAGCAGGACAGGCTGGACGGTGCCGGCGTCTGGCTGACTGACGCTGCCGGCGAGGTGCTGTTGGTTCGAAACGAGGGGGATGCGGGCTGGGCGGACCCGGGCGGCAAGGTCGAACTCGGCGAGAACTACGCGACCGCTGCCAGGCGGGAACTACGAGAGGAGACTGGCGTCGACTGCGAGCTCACGGGAATCCGGGAACTGCACGAAATCGAGAACGTCGAGGGGGACGCAGATGGGGAGTCAATTTTCGAGGTGATCGTCGTCTTCGACGGCGACTACGCCGGTGGGGAACCCCGACCCAGAGATGGTGAAATCGCAGAGATCGGGTGGTTTTCCGAACCACCGGAACCGGTGTTGTACGAGGAAGTGCGGACGAGACCGTATCCGGCATCGGAGTAGAGAGTTTCCTCGACGACTGCGAAGACGAGGGCGTGCTCGGCGTCCCGTTCGACGAGCACGTCGTGCGCTTCTGCACCCACTGGAACGTCGACGACGAGGACGTCGACGCGGCCGTTGAAGGTGTCGAGCGCGCCGTGTAGTGGTCCCCGTCTGCCCGTCAGGTCGGGCCTGGCCCGGAACGACCCGCGCGTAACCCCGAACCGGCACGCGCGCTACGGGTCCGTTTTTCTGATGACGTGCGACTGCTCGTCGTACCTGAACCGCAGTTCGTCGTCGTCGTATCTGATTGCGCGGTCAGCCGTCTGGTCGTCAGTCCGGAGCAAGACGCGATCGACGTCGGGGGCAGCGAAGGCAAGCGCGTTCCGCAGGCCGCGGAACCGCCGCCGCATCACCTGCTCGGCGATGAACGTCCGCCCGGCCTCGTCTGCCCGTTCGAGAACGAGCTGGACTCTCGACCGGTGCTCCGAATCGGGAGCCGCCCGCCAGGCCTCCCCGGTGACGGTGACGGTCCCGTCCTCGCGGTCGGCAGTCACGCCGTCAGTCGGGACAATGGACACCGGAGGTGCGTCGAACTCGACGAGCGCGGCGCTCCGGGGAGTCGCGTGGCCGTAGCCGGCGACGGCGGCGTAGCGACCACCGCCCAGAAACTCGAAGTTCTCCCGCCGTCTCCCGGCTGGCAGCTCGCCGGTTGCTGCCTGCATCGTCCACTGCTTGGTCCCGCCCGGTCGGACGACGCGACAGTCAGCCGTGTGTCTGTACGGGCCGAGGTGGAACCAGCCTCCACCCTGGTGTTTGTAGAGGTTCCAGTGCCCGCAGGTCGTCGACTCCCGCGAGCGGTTGACGAACGTGAACTCGACGCGGGCGGGTAGCTCTGTCCGCTCGACGCTCGGGTAGACGAACGTCGGCGTACTCGCGTCGGCCTCGTGGAACCACGCCGTTTCGTCCCCCTTCGGCGGCGAGGGGACCGACTCCCCCGTGAACGTGGAGTCACTCGCCGGTCCGGGCGCGTCAGTCTCCCAGACTGTCACCCGGATGGCCCCGTCGCTACCACGTGAGAACTCGTAGGTACCCGGGGGTCGGCCGCGCCCCTCGTCGTGACCCACGAGCGCGTACTCCCCGTAGACGGTCTCGTCAGGAGTGAGACGGACAGTCTCCGGGAAGTCGGGCGGCCAGCTGTCGTCGAGCCGCCAGTGGCCGTCCGAGTCGCGCACGACAGCAGTGCCGTCATCGACGAGATCATGATTGTCTGTCGGCGCGAACAGGAGCTCGTCGCGGTAGGTGTAGTCGCCGTGGTCGCCGACCACCGGGGACGGGATGTCGCTGTGGAATCGCCCGAACGGCGGCGTCCACCGGAGGCGAAACGTGTTCTCGAAGGGGTTCTCGTTGGTCAGCCTCGCCTCCACCGTCGCGGGACTGTCGCTGGTGGCAGTCGAGGAGAACCGGAGCCGAACGCTCGCGTGATCCTCGGAGCGGTACCGGAGCGGTGCGAGGGCGTAGGTCCGGTTTGCGGTCTCCAGATCGACAATGCTCGCACTGCCGAGGTCCCACTCGTCGCGCTTGTCGGACTGGTCGGCCGGTGTCTGGGTGGGGGACTCAGTCGGCGTCGAGGTCGAGGAGTCGGTCGGTGTCGCGGTCGGGGAATCGGTCGGTGTCGCGGTCGGGGAACGCCGCTTCATACCCTTCGCTTCAAAATTCGTTGATAAATGTTTTCTGTCGGCTCAACCAGCGGTTGAACGACACGCCATCACTACCCCTAAGTGGGTACCAGTAGCATATTCGGACATGCAGACGTTACTTCTCGACTCGGGCGACGTCACGGAGAGTACACGGATCGGTGACGTAATCGACGCGGTCGAGGGCGCGTTCGGGGCATACGCGCGCGGCGACACGATCATGCCGGCGAAGTCCTACGTCGAGCTGCCCCAGCACAACGGCGACTTCCGGTCGATGCCGGCCTACATCGCGGCCGAGGACTGGGAGGGCGCCGGCGTCAAGTGGGTGAACGTCCACACCGACAACGAGGACCTGCCGACGGTGATGGGGACGATCATCTACTCCGACCCCGCCACGGGGTTCCCGCTGGCGCTGATGGACGGGACGGACCTGACGCGGCTGCGGACCGGCGCGGCGGCGGCCGTCGCGACCCGCTATCTCGCCCGCGAGGACGCCACCTCCCTCGGGCTGGTCGGTGCCGGCGTCCAGTCGTACACCCAGCTCGAGGCGATCGCCCACGTCCGTGACATCCGAACCGTGGTCATCAGCGACCGCAACGAGGACGCGATCGCGGCGTTCGAGGCGGAGTTCGGCGACGCGTTCGACGTCCGCGAGGGGTCGATCGCGGAGGCCGCCGCCTGCGATATCGTCTCGACGGTCACGCCCGTCCGGGAGCCGATCGTCCACGAGGTCGGCGAGCACACCCACGTCAACGCCATCGGCGCCGACGCCGAAGGCAAACACGAGATCGCCGACGAGATCCTCGCGGACGCGACACTCGTCATCGACGACTACGAGCAGTGCACCCACTCCGGGGAGATCAACGTCCCCTGGAGCGCGGGCGTCCTCGGCGACGACGACATCCACGGCGAACTCGGCGATGTCGTCACTGGCGCCGCCGAGGGTCGGACCGCAGAGGACGGCGTCACTGTCTTCGACTCGACGGGGCTGGCGATCCAGGACATCGCCACCGCCCACGTCGTCTACGAGTACGCCAACGAGCACGGCGTCGGAACGCCGTTCACGCTGATCGGCACCGACACCTGAAGGCTCCCGCTGCTGGTCGGGTCCCGTCGCCCGGGTACATTCCGCCGTCCGGCCGCGTTCCACCGGCTGGAAACCGGCACGCATTTTATCTGCCGACCAGGCGAACGGACGGACATGCACCGCGTACTGATGCCGGTCGACAGCAGCGAGACCCGTGCCCTCGCGCAGGCGAGCTACGTGGCGGACCTCCCCAACGCGGCCGAGGAGGTCGAGGCGACTCTCCTGTACGTCTTCACCGAGGAGGATGCCGGCTCCGAATCGCGTGACGTCACGCGGATCGGATCGATCAAGCGCGCCCGGGAGTACCTCGAAGAGCGCGACGTCACGGTGCGCATCCGCGAGGACAGCGTCGACGCGGTCGACGCCATCCTGAACCAGGCCGACGAGCAGGACGTCGACTCGCTGGTGCTCGGCGGCCGCAAGCGCTCCCCCGCGGGCAAGGCGCTGTTCGGCAGCGTCACCCAGTCGGTCATCCTCAACACGGACCGCCCGGTGGTCGTCACCGGCGGACAGGACGACGACTGATAGTGATCGACGGAGCCGGGAAAAGACAGTCGATTCCAGCAGTGCATTGACATCCTCCCCGCCCTGAAGGGCGAGGACTCCTCCGTGGGGCGTCGGGCCGAGCCGACATCCCCCGGCTGTCAGCTTGCGGGTTTGTGGACGCTCCTTCGGCCCTCGAAGTGAGGGTGTGGCGGGTTGGGTATCCGCTCGGAGTGGCCCGCACCACCGTTGGTGCGTGGCCCCCACGCCCGTCCAGGGTTCGTGGGCCACGGGCCGTGCCATCGGCCGTTCTCGACCGTCGAAGCCACATGGTCGAGGCCAACCGGGCGAGGACTGCTTTTTGCCTGCCACCGCGACAGCATCGCGGTGACCTCGGAGACGCCCTTGCGGGAACGGTGTGATAGCCTCCATCGTCCGGGCGGAACCCAATCCAACCGCCAGTTTTTGCCCTTGTTGGGTGAGTGAATGTCCGACACCAGCCGGCCTAAGTCTTGCGGTTGTTCGGCCGAGCATATCGCTTAGACCCCGCCCTGAAGGACGGGGCTTCCGCTTGCTATACGTCAGTTCGGGCGTGAGCGTCGGCCGGCCGGGCTCACATCATGCCGCCCATGCCACCGCCCATACCGCCCATGCCGCCACCCATGCCGCCGCCGGGGCCGCCGGGCTCTTCCTCGCCCTCGGTAGGTCGACGAGCGTGTCGATGCTGTCGATGCCGGCGTTCTCGGCAAGCACGCGCGGGACGACCTCCAGGGCGTCGGCGAACGCCTCGATGGCGAGCTGTTCGCGGCCGCTGACGCTGTCGGCGTACTCGCGCAGGCGGGCGGCGACCTCGACCTCGGGCGCGCCGCCGCCGGGCAGGGCCTGACCCGTGCTGATGGCGCTGCCGACCACGTCGAGCGCGTCCTCGACGCCGCGCTCCAGTTCGTCGACGACGTGCTCGGTCGAACCGCGGAGCAGCAGTGTCACGCCGTGGGTCCCGTCGCCGGCGCCCTCGACGTAGAACAGCCCCTCGTCCCCGTCGCGGGTGACGCTGCCGTGGCCGAGGTCGTCGGCGCTGGCGGTCGACAGGTCCGAGACGATGTCGGCGCCCAGCACCTCGCGGAGGAACTCCATGTCCGACTTCATCACCCGGCGGACGGCGAGGATGCCCTCCTTGGCGAGGTAGTGCTGGACCATGTCGTCGATGCCTTTCTGGCAGAACACGACGTCGGCGCCGGTCGCGACGATCCGGTCGACCAGCTCCTGGAGCTGCTCTTCCTCCTGGGAGATGAAGTCCTGGATCTGGTCGGGGTCGGTGACGCTGACCTGGGTGTCGACCTCCGCCTCCTCGAGTTCGAGGGCGCTGTCGACGAGCAGGCAGGAGGCGTCTTCGACGTCGGTGGGCATGTCATCGTGGACGGGGTTCTTGTCGACGACGGCACCCTCGAGCAGTTCGGAGTCGCCGGCACTGCGGCCGGTCTGGGTCTCCGTTTTCAGGAACGCCAGGTCGACGATCGTCGAGCCGTCGTCGGCCTCGACGGTCACGGCCTGGCAGCCCTCGACGGTCAGCGCCGAGAGCACGTCCTTGTGCTGCTCGGCGCCCTTGCCCGTCATCGACGTCTCGGCGATCTGGCGGAGGGTCTCGGTGTCGTCCTTGTCGATGTCGATCGAGATGTCGTCGATCTCCTCGCGAGCCTGGTCGGCGGCCATGTTGTACCCCTTGATGATCGCCGTCGGGTGGATATCCTGATCGAGCAGGTCCTCGGCCTCGCCGAGCAGTTCGCCCGCGATGGCGACCGCCGTGGTCGTGCCGTCGCCGGCCTCGTCCTCCTGGGTCTCGGCGACCTCGACGACCATCTCGGCGGTCGGGTTGTCGATGTCCATCTCCTCGAGGATCGTCACCCCGTCGTTGGTGATGACGATGTCGCCCAGGTTGTTGACGAGCATCTTGTCCATCCCCTTCGGCCCGAGTGTCGAGCGTACCGACTCCGCGACGGCGCGGGCCGCGGCGATGTTGTGCTCCTGAGCGCTCTTGTCTTTCATCCGCTGTGCGTCCTCGCCCAGAATAATCATGGGCTGGCCCTGCATCTGCTGCTGACTCATAATCAAGCGAAGATTGCATGTGGTTCTATATAAATCTACGTGTTTGTCGCTCCCCAGCGGGCGGTCGTCGGAACGGATTGACAGGAGAACCGCACGAAGAAGTAGCGTGTGAACGAGAGACACGCCAACTGATACCACACTATCCAGTCCGACTAGCAGCTATTTTTATACCGGTCTGTCCGGTCAGACAGGCCAGTCTGCGGGGAGCCGCAGGGTAAAAACCGCTGGCGGTGTTGCCCCGGCTCCGCCCACGGTCGCGTCCTGTCCGCTGGCTGTGTTGTTATTCGGCTTCGCCCGTCTCGATCGGGGAGCGGATGAGGTTGCCCCACTCCGTCCAGGAGCCGTCGTAGTTCTCGACGTCCTCGAAGCCCAGCAGTTCGTGCAGCGCGAACCACGCGATCGAGGAGCGCTCGCCGACGCGGCAGTAAGTGATCACCGACTGGTCCTCGGTGACGTCGACGTCCTCGTAGATCTGGCGGAGCTCTTCGGCGCTCTTGAACCGGCCGTCCTCGCGCAGGACGGTCGTCGTCGGCACGTTCTTCGCGCCGGGGATGTGGCCGCCGCGCTGGGCGGTCTCCTGCAGGCCCTCGGGCGCGATCAGTTCGCCCGTGAACTCCTCGGGGCTGCGGACGTCCACCAGCGGGATGCCGCCCTTGATCGCCTGGTCGACGTCGTCCTTGTACGCCCGGATCCCCTCGTAGGGGCCGCGAGCGTTGTACTCCTGGGGCGTGAACTCGGGCTCGTCGGTGGTCAGCGGGTAGTCGTTGGCCACCCAGTAGGGCTTCCCGCCGTCGATGACGCGGACGTCCTCGTGGCCGAAGTACTTGTACTCCCAGTAGGCGAACAGCGCGAACCAGTTCGGCACGCGCCCGCCGCCGTAGAGGACGACCGTCGAGTCCTCGGTGATCCCGTGGGAGGCGTTCAGCTCCGCGAAGGCGTCCTTGTCGAGGATGTCCCGCGTCGTCTGGTCGCTGAGGTCCTCCTCCCAGTGGAAGAACTGCCCACCGGGGATGTGGCCCTCCTCGTAGGGCGTGTACTCCGAATCCGCAGTCACCGTCGGGTTGTTCACTTCCAGCAGCCTGTACGCCGGGTCGTCCGACTGGAACTCTCCGAGGTGGTCCTCTACCCAGTCAGCCGAGACGAGCACGTCGTTCGCGTAGTCTTGCTGTGCCATACACGACTGTACGAACCGTGCACCAATAGACCCCGTCCTCTCGGAAGTATGCACCGAGACTCGTCAGACGCGGCAATTGTTACCAGGACGACCATTCTGTCTGTCGGTTCGGCCGCTGGCGTACGGCGTGCAGGTGTGGGCAATCGGCAGACGTGATTGCCGTGGGTGTGCGTGATCGGGGCCCAGCCGGACGAGCAGCGTCCACAACGTCGGCAGACGACGGGCGGCGGGCGGCGCCGACCCACACCGCCGGAGGTCGAACGACTGCCGCTCCGCGGGCTCGAACAGCGGCGCCGTCCCCCACGGGGGACCAATCTCCTCACTCATCGTCAGCCTGAAACTACGTTGCACACAGACGGCAACTGTAAAAAGCCTTCCCGGGGTGTTTCCGGTCCGGAAACAGTCGGTGTGGTGTCGGTACCGCGCCGAGGGCGAGCAGGTCTGTCACCGACGCGTTGAACTCCCCGGGGCCGAAACGGGCGCGTATGGCCCGTCGGACGACGCGCACGCCGGCCACCGACGCCCGGTTCCCGGTGTCGCTCCGTGGCGTCGATGTCGACGCCGAGACGCGGTGTGCCCACTGGGAGGACCACGTCGACGTGATCGCTCTGCGCTTCGCCTGCTGTGACACGTACTACCCGTGTTTCTCGTGTCACGAGGCCGCGACGGACCACGAGGCGGTCCAGTGGCCCGCCGACCGATTCGACGAACCGGCGGTGCTGTGCGGCGCCTGCCGGACGACACTTACCGCGGCGGCGTATCTCTCCGGCGGGGACGCGTGCCCCCACTGCGGCGCGGCGTTCAACCCCGGCTGTCGCAAGCACCGCCACCTGTACTTCGAGGTACCAGCCGACGGTGCCGAACCACCGGACGGAGCGGAGCAGTCCCCCGACTCGTCGTGAGGGCTGGCGGGCTCGCTCGGTGTCTCATAGTGATTGTTGCGATTATTTTCGGCACCACGTCGCGTGAACGGTTGGTTCGCGGGCTGAGCCCCACGAACTGTGACTCCCTGGCGGTAACGAGTCCCAACAATCAGGTGCCAATCTCGACCGAACTATCAATTCCATATGTAGTTTTTATATTTTATTATTCCTGGATCGCAGTCGCGGTCAGTTTCTGCCAGTGAGGACTGTTTTCACAGCAGCGATCGATGGGGCCGGCGAACAGTCGAGGGAAGGAGCGGATTTCCGCCGTCGAACGGCGGCTGTGAGCGGAAGCTAGCCGGCTGTGCGGAGGGGAGAACCCAGTTCGATCCCGAGCGAGTTCGGTCTAGACTGAAAACCGGATTTAGCCGGGTTAGGCGGCACAATATCTGCTTCGGAGCCAGCCAGGACGGAATACAGACCTTTATAACACTCATCTGGTATGAATCGATAACAGACGTATTTCATATATTTACGCCCGTAATTCTGTCGTTGACACCACCACGAGGAAGACAGTTCCCGAGCCAGTCTCCGGAAGAAACTTGACGCGGCACGTCAATAGATGGCACGTGATGGCGGGTCAGCCAGTCCAGAGACGACCTCATCCGCGACCACCTGGACGAACTCGCGCAGATCGAGAGCCGCGACCAGGGCAAGCCGCTCTCGCAGGCGCGACACGAACTCGAGGGCGCGGCGCGGTACTTCGAGTACTACGGGGGTGCCGCGGACAAACTGGAGGGGTCGTCGATCCCGGTCGGGCCTGACGGGGTCGACTACACCGTCCGGGAGCCATACGGCGTCTCGGCACAGATCATCCCCTGGAACCTCCCCGGAAACCTGTTCGCGCGCGGCGTCGCGCCGGCGCTGGCCGCCGGCAACGTCTACGTCAACCAGTGGTTCGGCGACACCAACCGGACGCCCTTTGGCGGCTACAAGCAGTCAGGGATCGGCCGCGAGAAGGGGCTCGCGGCGCTGGATTCCTACCTCCAGACGAAAAACGTCGCAATCGACCTCGGGTGAACCATCCCGGCGGAACAGCGGTCACAGCGACCGCCGGAAGATCCCCTCGACGTCGTCGGCGTCCATCCGCCGTGGGTTACCGACGAGCAGCCGCTGGAGCTGCATCGTGTCCGCCGCGAAGCGCGGGAGTTCGTCCTCGGTGACGCCGACAGCCGCAAGCCCGCGGCGGTCGAGGCCGTCGGCCTGCTTGCCCAGCAGACGCGCGACCTCGGCGTATCGCTCGGGTGCGCTCGTGGCGTTGTACCGCATCACCTCCGGCAACAGGAGCGCGACGGTCAGGCCGTGGGCCGTGTGATGCTCGGAGGCGACGGGGTAGGCCAGCGCGTGGGCGGCGCCGAGGCCGGCGTTCGAGAACCCCAGCGCAGCCATCGTGGCGCCCAGCGACATGTTCCGGCGCGCGTCGAGGTCCTCGCCGTTGTTGACGGCGCGCCGGAGGTTGTCGCCGACGAGTTCGATCGCCTGCCGGCAGAGCGTGTCGCTCAGCAGGTTCCGGCCGCCGTAGTCCGGCCGATCGGCGGGCGAGTCGGGCCGTTCTTTCGCGTCGAACCGCCGGGTCGTGTACCCCTCGATGGCGTGCGAGAGGGCGTCCAGACCCGAGTACGCCGTCGGCGCCGGCGGCAGCGACACCGTCAGCGCGGGGTCGACGACCGAGAGGTCGGGAAACAGGTGCCGGTCGGAGATGCCGACCTTCAGGTCCTGTTCGGGCAGCGAGACGACTGCGACCGAGGTGGACTCGGAGCCGGTGCCGGCGGTCGTCGGCACCGCGACGTACGGCGTCGTCGGCCCGGGGATCGGCTGGCCCTCGCCGGTGGGCTGGGCGACGTAGTCGAGCACCTCACCGCCGTGGGTCGACAGCAGGCTCGCGGCCTTGCCGACGTCGATCGAGCTGCCACCCCCGATCCCGACGACCACGTCGGGGTCGACCTCGTCGGCGTACCGGGCCGCGCGGTCGAACAGCGCCGCCGAGGGGTCCGGCTCCACGTCGTCGAATATCTCGTAGCGCAGATCCGCGGGGAACGTCTCGACGACGGTGTCGACGATGCCGGCGTCGCGGACCCCCTCGTCGGTGACGATCAGGACCGTCCCGCCCCCGAGACGCTCGATCTCTGCGGGGAGTTCCTGGACGGCCCCCGGACCGAACTTGAGCCGGTCCGCCATGCTGTACTCCCAGACGCTGTCTGTCTCGAACATGGACGGACTGTCTCGCTACTCTCTATAAAATCTGTTCCCGGTCGAGGGAGACAGAATACCCACAGTCCGTCACGCAGCCTCGCGGATGAGATCGGCAGCCTTCTCGGCGATGGCAATCGTGGGCGCGTTCGTGTTGCCAGCAGTGATTTGTGGCATGATCGACGCGTCGATGTCGCAGTCTTCCGGAAAGGTGGAAGTGGACGCGACGGGATCAACATGTGGGCGGGATTGTCGGGTGGCTGTTTCTACGTCGGCGAAGAACACTATCTCGGGCAATGTCTTCGAGTTTGCAGTTCCGGAGGTGGGCTGCCGAGTTTCAGTAACGTTAAGGACGCGTACGAGAACATGATCGACAGGGCGGCGGACGCTGCGAGGATCGCGATTCCCGCATTGGTCATCGCAGCGTTGGCGTACATCCTGGCAGGGCTGACGCTCAAGCCGCCGACCGGCATCCCGATCTGATCAAACATGTCGAGCAATGGACCCGTACCATCCGACCCACGTCCTGCTCGTCGGTGATCCAGTCGTCGGCAGGGACGAGTACGATCGTCTCCTGGTCGAGGCGCTGGTCGCCGCGAGCGAGGTTTCGGAGACGATCCGTATACGCCTCGACGCTGACGCGTTCGCCGAGGAGCACGCGGAGGTGGTCGCGGCGGTTGACGAGCAGCTGGAGGCCGTCGCCGCCGGTGGCAGGACGGAGTATCGCGGCCGGTCGACCTCCGAGCTCGCCGATCCTCTCGAGGCGTTGCTGACCGTTGACGGCTGGCAACGGGTCCACGCGATCGGATCGATTCGGCTGGATTGCGGCGGCCGAACCTGCCTCGAATATCTGCCGGACCACGAGTCGTTCACAGTGAGCGAGGATGCGAACTCGGAGATAGGCTCCGTCGTCAAGGAGAGTCTCGACGGTCATCCGGGTGGCCTGTTCCCGAAACGGACGCTCGTCGAGTGGGAGCGTGATGGCACCGCGTACAGCGTCGAGCCTCCGTCGCTGTGCGTCGAAAACACGTGCTTCGCGTTGCGGGCGCTCGCCGACGTCGACCCGGACCCGGGGACCCTCTCGATCGAGCTCTCCTGGCACGATCGATCCGGTGGTACCCTGGCGAACCTGGTGGTATCCATGGTCGGCGCGGTAGGCGCGA
Organism: Halobacteriales archaeon SW_10_66_29; assembly: GCA_003022845.1. Classification (GTDB taxonomy): domain Archaea; phylum Halobacteriota; class Halobacteria; order Halobacteriales; family Haloarculaceae; genus Halovenus. The sequence goes on from PXSF01000002.1 coordinate 12,692, forward strand.
CCCGGCCGGACGAACTCAGGTTCGAGTCCCAAGGGAGGTTCGAGGCGGCCAGGGACGCGCTCGTGCGCGTCGTCGATGTGACGGGCATCAGGCCCAACCCGGAGTGACCGGGCTCTCGAACGCCGACATCCGGGGGTAGACGCCGCGGGAAATCGTCGGCTCAATGCGTGACATCACTGACCGGAAACAGCGTGAGGGATGACGCGCCTGACCACGCACGCGCCGGCCACCGATCCCCGGTTTCCGGTACCGCTCCGTGGGATCGACATCGACGCCGAGACGCGGCGTGCCCACTGGGACGACCAGGTCGACGTGATCGCACTGCGGTTTGCCTGCTGTGACGCCTACTACCCGGGTGTCTCCTGTCACGAGGCCGCGACGGATCACGACCCGGTGGGGTGGCCCCGGGATCGGCTGTCCCTCGCCGGTGGGCTGTGCCACGTAGTCGAGTACGGCCCCGCCGTGAAGTGTTCCGCGAGCGTAG
>PXSF01000002.1:13200-20219 GCA_003022845.1 Halobacteriales archaeon SW_10_66_29
TAATTCGTTTACTCACCAGTCGCTGCTCTCTGCGGAGACAGACCCGTTCCGCCTGGATTCTCAATTCGAGTGTTCACGTACGTACAGCCACCAGTATGAGAAGCGACTATCAGAAAGAATCAGTACCGCAAGTCCGTCACGCAGCCTCGCGGATGAGATCGGCAGCCTTCTCGGCGATGGCGATCGTGGGTGCGTTCGTGTTGCCGGCCACAATCTGCGGCATGATCGACGCATCGGCGACGCGCAGGCCCTCGACGCCGTGGACGCTGAGTTCGTCGTCGACGACCGCCATGTCGTCGTCACCCATCTTGCACGTCCCGGCGGGATGGTACACCGTCGTGGCGTGCTCGCGGACGAACGCCTCGATGTCGTCGGCGGTCGTCGCATCGGGCCCGGGGTGGACCTCCTCGCCGCAGAACTCCGCGAGTGCGTCGGCGTCGGCGATCTCCCGGGCGAGATGCACCCCCTCGACCAGCGGGTCGATGTCTCCCTCCGCTGCGAGGTAGTCGGGGTCGATCACCGGGTCGTCCGTGGGGTCGGTCGACGCCAGGCGGACCTCACCGGTGCTGTTCGGGCGGATCTGCGTCGCGATCAGCGTCAGGTACATCGCGTCCGGATCCGGCGGCTGCTCGATGCCGTGCTCCAGCAGGTACACCGGCGCGTTGTGGAACTGCAGGTTCGGCTGTGGCTCGTCCTCGCTCGTCCGGACGAAACAGCCCGTCTCGACGACGTTCGAGGACGGCGACGGCGCCGCCGGGCCGCCGGTCCGCTCGAACACGACGCCGAGTTTGAGGTGGTCCTGGAGGTTCGACCCGACGCCGGGGAGGTCGACCTGGACGTCGACGCCGTGCTCGCGCAGGTGCTCGGCGGGGCCGATCCCCGAGAGCATCAGTAGCTGCGGCGAGTTGAACGCCCCCGCCGAGACCACGACCTCCCGTTTGGCACCCACTGTGTTGTTGTTGCCGTCCTGCAGGTACTCGACGCCGGTTGCCCGGTCGCCGTCGAACAGCACCTCTGTTACCTGCGCCTCCGTCTCGACGGTCAGGTTCGGTCGGTCGAGCGCGGGCTTGATGTAGGCGGCGGCGGCGCTGCAGCGCTTCCCGTCGCGCTGCGTCAGGTGGTAGAACCCGCAGCCCTCCTGCCGTGGGCCGTTGAAGTCGGGGTTGTGCTCGATGCCGGCCTCGACCATCGCGTCGACGACAGCCTCCGAGACCGGGTGGGGGTCCTGGTGGTCGGCGACGTTCAGCGGGCCGCCCTCGCCGTGGTACTCGCCGTCGCCCGGCGCGAAGCTCTCGGCGCGCTTGAAGTACGGGAGCAGCGCGTCGTAGCTCCAGCCGTCGTTTCCCTGCGCGGCCCACCGGTCGTAGTCGTCCGGGTGTCCGCGGATGTAGATCATCCCGTTGAGGGAACTCGATCCGCCCAGGGTCTTCCCCCGCGGGTGGTACAGCCGCCGGTCGTGCAGCTCCGGCTGCGGCGTCGTCTGGTACGCCCAGTCGTGTTCGCCGTGGTACAGCTCCGGGAACCGCGGCGGCACGTGGATCGCCTCGGCCTCGTCGGGCTGGCCCGCCTCCAGCAACAGCACCGACGCCTCCCCGTCTTCGGAGAGCCGATGTGCGAGCGCACAGCCGGCTGACCCGGCGCCGACGACGACGTAATCCCAGCTGTCCGTCATCCCTCCCACCTCCGGTCGGTGGATATCTCGACTGCTTCTCCCGCTGCCTCGTGAATCGTGAACATCCTACGTGATAGTGCTCGATAACTCGCAAAAAATTTGCGATTCCGTGCTGGTGAAGCGTCTGTCAGTCGGCCGGTTCGGCGTTCATCAGTCAGCCAGTCTCGCGGCAGTCAGGGGCTGCTCATGTTCAGCACGGGTTTGATCGTGTTGCCCTCCTCTGCGTCGTGGATGGCGTCGTGGAGTTCGTCGAACTCGTAGTGGGTGATGATCTCGTCGAAGGGGAACCGGCCCTGCTTCCAGAGCTCGACCAGCGTCGGGATGAACAGCTCCGGCACCGCGTCGCCCTCGATGATCCCCCGGAGCTTGTGGCCGAAGTGAAACGTATGCATGTCGAGGCTCACCTCGGTGCCGGCGGGTGCGGCGCCGATCAGCCCGCACTCGCCGGGGATCGTCGTGCAGTCGACGGCCTGCCGGAGCACCTCCGGCACGGCGGTCGTCTCGATCGAGTAGTCGGCGCCGCCGCCCGTGACCTCGTGGATCTCCTCGACGACTTCGTCGGTCTCCTCGGGGTTGATCGTGTGGGTCGCGCCCAGCTCCGCGGCTTTCTCGAGGCGGTCGCCGTTGAGGTCGACGGCGATGATCTCGGTGCAGCTACTGACGTTGGCGGCCGCCATGACGGAGCTGATCCCGACGGAGCCGACGCCGAACACGGCCAGCGAGGAGCCCGACTCGGGCTCCAAGGCGTTCATTACCGCGCCGGCACCGGTCTGGATCCCACAGCCCAGCGGCCCGACGATCTCGACCGGCACGTCGTCGTCGATCCTGACGACGTTGCGCTCGTTGGCGATGGAGTACTCCGCCCACGACGACTGGGCGAAGAAGTACCCGCTCACCCGGTCGCCGTCCCGCGACAGCGGGCTGGTGCCGTCGCCGGTCCGCTCCCCGAGGAAGTTGTGCTCGTAGAGGTTCTCGCAGTAGGGAATCTGCCCGCTGAGACAGTTCGGACACTCGCCACAGAAGTCGTAGCTCATCGCGACCTGGTCGCCCACCTCGACGTCCGTCACCTCCTCGCCGACGGCCTCGACGATCCCCGCGCCCTCGTGGCCGAGCACCTGGGGGTACGGCGGCCCGCCGTAGAAGTTGTCCGCCGTCGAGAGGTCCGTGTGACACACCCCGGCGCTGACGATGCGCACGAGCACCTCGTCCTCGCGCGGCTCGTCGTCGAGTTCGATCGTTTCCAGTTCCGGTTCCGCACCCTCCTCGTTGACGACTGCTGCTGTGATGTCTAGTGTCATTGCTAGCCATGCGCACAATATCGGAGAACCCACTTAGAATTTGTGCATCGCCGCACAGATAATTGCCGTCTCGATGGGGTGAGACACCGCTAATCGACCGGAACGCGGCTGGGCGGAGCCAGCCGGCCGCGGTCATGGAACGGCCTGCGCTACAGCGTCGGGACGTAACCGCCGCCCGGGAAGACGCCGACCGTGAACTCCTCGTAGAACCGCCCCTGCCAGCCGCTCTCCAGTCGCCTGTCGGTGTCTTCCATACAGGCTGACCACGGCGACGACTCACTAAATGCTACCGCTAGAACTGTGCTTGACCGTGATGCAACGGTTGCCGGAGCGTCGAAGAAAGCCCTCGGTCGCCTCGCGGGTCCCGCTGAGCGGGATACCCTCGCTCCGCTCGGGTAGGGCCCGCTCAGCGACCGCGAGGCTCCCTCGCCCTTTCATAGTGATTATTGTGAGTCGTTCCGGGATCGACCGAGCGACGGCGTGCGGTCGACCCGGTAAACAGTCACAATAATCACTATCAGTCCGCCAGGAACGATGACTGGTCGGCCGGTAGATACGGACGGTTGGTCAGCCGATCGACCACCGGACGCGGGTAGCTACTGCTGGTCCGGGTGGTCGGAGCGCCAGTCGAACACGCTCGGGAGGTGGTGCGGGATGTTCCCCGCCGTTTCGGCGGCGCGGTCGCGGTAGGCCCGGAGGTCCGGGCGGACGTCGGGGTCGGCACACTCGGCGACCATGCGGTCGGCACGCTCGCGGGGCGACAGCCCGCGGAGGTCGGCGACGCCGTGCTCCGTGACGACGATGTCGACATCGTGTTCGGTGTGGTCGACGTGGGTGACCATCGGAACGACCCGGGAGGTGCCGCCGCTCGTCGTCGACGGCAGCGCGATGATCGACAGCGGGCAGTTGCGGGTGAAGTCGCCGCTCCCGCCGATCCCGTTGACGACCTGGGTGCCGTCGACGTGCGTCGAGTTCGCGTGCCCGTAGACGTCGACGCTGAGCGCGCTGTTGACGCCGACCACGGCGAACCGGTCGATGATCTCGGGGCTGTTGGAGATGCTCGCGGGGCGGACGATCACGTCCGACGCATACCGCTCCAGGTCCGCAAACAGCCGGTCCTGACCCTCCTCCGAGAGTGCGAGCGAGGTGGCGCTGGCCGAGGCGATCTGCCCCTCGTCCAGCAGGTCGAGCAGGCCGTCCTGGAACACCTCCCCGAGGTAGTGGACCGTCCGGTCGCCGAAGTCGACGGCGTCGAGGGTGTCGATCATCGCGTTGCCGATGCTTCCGACGCCGAACTGGAACTGGACGCTCTCGGCGAGGATGGAGTTCCGGTCGAGCTCCGCCGCCAGGAACGCCGCGAGGTTCGCGCTGATCGCCCGCTCGGTCTCGCCCGGCGTCCGGAACGAGTAGGGGGTGTCCGGCCGGTCGGTCAGGACGACCCCTGCCAGTTTTTCGGTGTCGAACTCGACCTGCGGCGAGCCGATCCGTTCGTCCGGGCGGGACAGCGGAATCGGTTCGCGGTCGGGCGGCGCCCGGCGCCGGTAGACGTCATGGAGGCGCTGCAGGCCCAGCGGCTGAGCGTGGTTGAGTTCCACGAACAGCCGGTCGGCCGCCTCGACGTACGCCGGGGTGTGGCCGATCGACGTCGATGGGATCAGCCAGTCCTCGCCGACCGCCACGGCCTCGATCACTGCCACGTCGACGTCGGCGAGGCCGCCGTGGGCCACCTCGTCGCCGAGCGCGGAGATGTGCCGGTCGTGGAACGCGACTGTCCCGTCGTTGATCGCCTCGCGGATCGCGCTCCGCGCCTGAAAGGGGTGCCGCCGTTCGATGGCGTCGGCCTCGACGAGTGCCGTGTCGATCTCGTCGCCGACGCTCCCGCCGCTGACCACCGTCAGTGACAGGTCCCGCCCGCTCTCCGCGAGCGCGAGCGGGATCTCCTTCGGGTACCCGACGCTGCCGAAGCCGCTGACTCCGAGTGTCGCGTCCGGGGCGACCGTCCCGGCCGCCTCGCGCGGCGACCGCCGCGGAACTGTCCCGACGATCCGTTCAGAAACCATCATGGATGCCAGTGTGACACGTCGCGTGGCTGTCGGTCACTGCTTCTCCGCTCGAATCGCATACTTGCGTTGAGGTGGGTTCAACACTTCAAAATAGGGGTTGTCCCCCGTTCGACCCTGCCGGAGCGTTCGTCCATGACTACTCTGTTCGACATTTCCGAACGCTTATATCGGGTCGGTCACAGACAAACCCCATGAGGGAAGACGCAGCCACCGGGGGCGGGCTGAGTACCGGCGACAGGCTGCTCTCGGTCATCGAGGTGCTCGGAAGCCAGGACGGAGCAGGCGTCACAGAGGTCGCAGACCAGTTGGAGATCGCAAAGAGCACGGCCCACGCCCATCTGCGGACGCTCTACGACCGGGGGTATATCCTCAAGCGCGACGGCACGTACCACCTCGGGCTCCGGTTTCTCCAGCTCGGCCAGGCGGCAAAACAACCCTGGGACGAGTACCCCTTCATCGAGGAGAAGGTCGAAGAGCTCGCAGACGAGAGCGAGATACGGGCCCAGTTCCTGGCGCCGGAACACGACGAGGCGGTGTACGTCTACCGGTCGACCGGCCGTCACAGCGTGCCGACCGACTCCCGGGTCGGCGTCCGGATCCCGATGCACTCCGTCGCTGCCGGCAAGGCCATGCTGGCGCAGTTCCCCGGGGATCGCGTCGACGCTCTCGTCGACCGGCACGGCCTGCCCGCCCAGACTGACGAGACCATCACCGACCGCGCGGAACTCGACGCGGCGCTCGAACGGGTCCGCGAGCGCGGCTATGCGATCAACGAAGGCGAGAGCTGGGAGGGTGTCCGGGCGGTCGGCGCACCGGTTCTGACGCCCGACGGCGACGTGTTCGGCGGCCTCAGCGTCTCCGGCTCTCCCCACCGCGTCGACCCCGATGACCTCGCCGACCTCGTTATGGGTGCCGCCAACGAGATCAAACTCGAGTTCCAGTACGAGTAACTGCCCGTCGCGCTCCCGGCGACGACCGCTGCTGTCCAACCTGTTACACCCCAGTACTGTTCCGCTATACCGAACGCTGCGGGCCGAAACTGCTCGGCCGCGAGACGACATAGCCAGTTTGTGAAAAGAAGTAACCCTATTTCACGATGGGTGGTCCCTGCCAGTCTCCGGCACGAGTTTCGCGGACAATCGGACAGGTCAGTCAGTCGGCGTCGCCGCGTCGTCGGAGACGACGTCCCACTCCTCGGGGCTGATCGTTCGGCCGTCGAATGACCCGACCTCGGGGTAGGCAGTCGTGACGAGGTATTCGCCAGTGTCCTGGAGGTATTCGGCGAGGTTGTGGAGGTGTTCGGCGGCGAGCTGGCCGATGCCGTCGACGACGACCGCCGGGACGCGTTCGTCGACATCGAACGCCCGGTAGCCGGCCAGCACAAGGGCGACGCCGACGAGTTCGACCTCGCCCTCGCTGAGCGCGTCGACGGTCGTCTCCCGGCCCTCGCGGGCGATCACCAGGTCGATCCGTTCGACGTCGCCGTCGGGGCCGGTCTGCAGCCGGAGGTGGGCGCCGCCAAAGCCGGGCGCGAACCGCTCCATGACCGCGGCCATCGCCTCGTCGAACTGGGCCACCAGCTCCGTCTGGGCGTCCCGCTTGCGGTTTCGCAGCGCCGTGAGTTCCGCGTCGAGTTCCTCCCGGCGCTCGCGCAGGGCCGCGAGGCCCTCCCGCTCGTCTTCGAGGTCGGCGAGCTCCTGGCGTTTCTCCGAGAGCCGGCGCTCACACTCGTTGATGCGAACGGTCACGTCGGTGAGCTCCTCGTCGACCGCCGCCTCCTGCTCGTCGAGCGCGGATTCGAGCTCCGTCAGCTCCCCCTCAAGCGCGTCGCGGTTCTCCTCGAGCTGTTCGAGCTCTGCCGCCGACTCCTCGACGTCGAGCCGCAGCCGCTTCACCTCCTCGCGGAGCGACTCGGCCTCGCGCTGCTTGCGCTCGGCCTCGCGCTGTCTGGCGGCGTGGCGTTCGACCTCCTCCGCGAGCGTCTCC
>PXSF01000003.1:0-3420 GCA_003022845.1 Halobacteriales archaeon SW_10_66_29
AGCTCGCCAAGTGGGCCGACGCGGACATCGTCATCTACGTCGGCTGTGGCGAGCGCGGCAACGAGATGACCGAGGGGATCGAGGACTTCCCTGAGCTGTTCGGCCATCGCCTCTTCGATCTCCGAGACGAACTCGTCGGCCTCGTCGTCGGGGGTCGTGCCGACGCGGTTCAGCCGCGGCGTCGCGTCGATCGACTGGATCTCCTCGACCGGGACGCCCGCGTCCAGCGCCTCGAACGCCTCGTCGTTGAACGTCTTGATCCCCTCGAGGATCCGGTAGGTCTTCTCCGGCGGCGAGTAGCGGTCGACGTCGTGCAGCGCGTTCTGCTGGAGGTACGCCTCGCGGATGTAGCGGGCCACTTCGAGCGTGAGCTGCTGGTCCTCGGGCAGTGCGTCCTTCCCGACGAGCTGGACGATCTCCTGTAGCTCGGCCTCCTCGTCGAGCGTGTCGATCGCCCACTGGCGCAGCTCCGCCCAGTTCTCGTCGACGTTGTTCTCGAACCAGTCGTCGAGCTGGTCGCGGTACAGCGAGTACGACTCGTTCCAGTTGATCGCCGGGAAGTGCCGGCGCTCGGCCAGGTCCGAGTCCAGCGCCCAGAACGTCTTCACGATCCGCAGCGTGTTCTGAGTGACCGGCTCGGAGAAGTCACCGCCCGGCGGCGAGACGGCGCCGATCGCCGTCACCGAGCCCTCGGTGCCGTTGACGTTCTCGAAGTAGCCGGCGCGCTCGTAGAACTCCGCCAGGCGCGCGGCCAGGTACGCGGGGTAGCCCTCCTCGCCGGGCATCTCTTCGAGCCGCGAGGAGATCTCGCGCATGGCCTCGGCCCACCGGGAGGTGGAGTCGGCCATCAGCGCCACGTCGTACCCCATGTCGCGGTAGTACTCCGCGATCGTGATCCCGGTGTAGATGCAGGACTCGCGGGCCGCGACGGGCATGTTCGACGTGTTGGCGATGAGGCAGGTCCGGGCCATCAGCGAGTTCCCGGTCTGTGGGTCCGGCAGCTCCGGGAAGTCGTCGATCACCTCGGTCATCTCGTTGCCCCGCTCGCCACAGCCGATGTAAACGACGATGTCGGCATCGGCGAACTTCGCGAGGCTCTGCTGGGCCACCGTTTTCCCCGAGCCGAAGGGGCCGGGGATCGCTGCAGTCCCGCCCTTGGCGATCGGGAACAGGCCGTCGAGGATGCGCTGGCCGCTGACCAGCGGGATCGTCGGCGTCTGCTTCTCCTCGGCCGGGCGCTTCTCGCGGACCGGCCACTCCTGGCGCATCGCGATCTCCTCGCCGCTGTCGAGTTCGACGACCGTCTCCTCGACGGTGAAGTTGCCGGACTCGATGCCGACGACCTCGCCGCCCTCCGAGTCGGGCGGCACCATCACCTTGTGCTCGATACTCTCCGTCTCGGGCACCGTTCCGAGGATGTCGCCGGCGGACACCTCGTCACCCTCCGCGACTTCGGGCGTGAACTCCCAGGTCCGTTCGAGGTCGATCCCCGGCGCGTCGACGCCGCGGTCGAGGAACGCCGAGCCCATCTTCGTCTCGAGCACGTCCAGCGGCCGCTGGACGCCGTCGTAGATGGTGTCCAGCATGCCGGGCCCGAGGTCGACCGACAGGGGCGCCCCCGTCGACTCGACCGGCTCGCCCGGCGAGACGCCGGAGGTCTCCTCGTACACCTGGATCGTGGTGACGTTCCCTTCGATCTCGATCACTTCGCCCATCAGCCCCTCGTGACCGACGTAGACGACGTCGTTCATCCGCGCGTCGAGGTCGACTGCCGTCACGACGGGGCCGCTTACACTGTCGATGATACCGTCCTCGCGGACGTCGGATTCTGTTGCCTGACTCATGAATCGTCCAGTAGGTCGATGCCGATTGCTCGTTTGATCTGTTCGCGCAGGTTGCCGCTGCCGGCGCCGCCCCCGAGCGTGACCACGACCGGCTCGACGCTCGTCTCGACCTCGGAACGAACGTCGCGCGAGAGGTGGTCGATGTCGTCGTCGTGCATCACGACGATCCCGATCTCGTCGTCGTGCAGCGTCTCCTCGACGGCCTCGTCGAGCCGGTCGGGCTTCTCGTCGTCGGGCACGTTCTGGAACTTCCGCACGCCCGCCAGCCGGAAGCCCGTCGTGAACTCGGGGCTGCCGACGACGGCGATCTCCTGGCTGCCGCCCGCGCTCATGCTACCACCAGCTCCTCCTCGATCTCCTCGACCGAGAGGCCGACCTCACGGCCGCGGGCGATCGCCCGGATGTTCTCGACTTCCCGTTCCTTCGCCAGCACGTACGAGATGGCCGAACAGATCGACACCGGGTAGGTGTACGACAGCTTGTCGGAGTACTCGAGCAGCGCGGCGTCGAGCGCCTGCTCGAACTGGATGAGGCTCTCGGCCTCCTCGAGTTTCGAAAGCGCCTCCTCCAGGTCCTCGCCGTACGTGCTCTCGCGGATCCGCTCGACGAGCTGGTCGAAGCTGCCGACCAGCCCTGGCAGTTCGCCACGTTCGAACAGTTTGCCGCCCTCGATGAAGTACTCGTCGGGGTCGAGGTCCGTCCCGGTCCGCGAGAGCCGCAGCGCGTTCCGGATGTTGGTGAAGTCGATCTCGGCCTGCAGCACCTCCAGATACAGCCCCTGTGGCGAGTTCCGGTCGACGGTGTTCTCGTCGATGCCGTCGAGCAGGTGCTCGTAGAACGTCTTGTCGATGGCGTTCTCCAGGGGGACCAGCACGTCGCGCTCCTCGAACTCGGCGTAGGCGTCGTCGAGCCCCTCCTCGAAGATGGTGCCGTCGAGCAGCTCGACGACCTCGCCGACGCTGCCGGCGGCGGCGAGCTGATCGAGCAGGTTCCCGCTGAACTCGCCGGCCCGGATGTAGTCGGTCTGGATGTCCTCGCTGTCGGCACCGGAGTAGACGCCCCGGATCGCCGTCTTGGCGTTCCAGGCGTCGAACTTCCGGAGGTAGGTGGCGATCTGGGTGTACAGCCGGCCGTCCGCCCAGCTCAGCAGGTCGTGGAAGTGCTTCGCCAGGTTCCGGTTGAGGGCGTACTCGATGAGGTCGACGCCGCTGTGGCGGGCCCCGAGCGCGTTGATCTCGGTCTCGTACTCGGTCTCCTCCATGTAGCGGGCGATCTCGCCGGTGCCCATCCGGACCAGCTTCCGGTAGTCCTCCTCGTCGAACAGCGCGGCCCGGCGCGCCCGGACACGGGAGTTGACGTACTCCGGATTGGAGCTGCCAGTTGCGCTCATTGCTTGAACAGTCTGTCGCTGATCTCGCGCAGGTTGTCCTCCCAGACGTCTTCCAGCACCGAGTCGAACGTGTTCTTGATCCTGACGCGGGACTCCTGGCTCTCGACGACGACGCCGCCGAGACAGTCGTACTCGCCGGCGTAGCTGAAGCCGTCGTAGTCGGCCAGGATCGACTCGATGAGCGCC
>PXSF01000003.1:3466-13853 GCA_003022845.1 Halobacteriales archaeon SW_10_66_29
CGAGCAGCTCCTCGGCGTCGGCCCCGGCCTCCTCGTGGATTTCCTCCGCACGCGCGCGGGCCTGCTCTCTGATGTCCTCGGCGACTGTGTCGAGTGTCATAAATCTCAGTGAGAGGGCGTTACAGCACCAGGAACAGGCTGACGAACGCGATAATGATCAGCGTCTCGGGGATCGCGGTGAAGATCAGCCCCGAGACGAAGTTGTCGCTGTCCTCCGCGACCGCACCGACCGCCGCGGCGCCGATACCGCGCTGGGCGTAGCCAGTGCCGAGTGCCGCGAGGCCGACCGCGATGGCGCCAGCACCCGCGTCCCTGATACCCGGTTCTGCCGCCGCCTCTGTTCCCTCTTGCAGTACGATGTTCGCAACCTCGGGTAGTGTTTCAAGCATGGGTGAGTTTAGGTGTCAGTAGTGTACGCTCTGTCGTAGCCGAACGGTTGATAGTTCTTTCCACCGCCTTCATAAAACTTCTCAAAGAACTCGAAGTACTCCAGCCTGATGGCCTGTATCGCCGCTGTGCCACCGACTGCCAGTACCACGAGGTGGGCGATAATCAGCACTGGCAGGCCCAGCAACGCACCCTCGATACCGACCGCGACCGGCCCTATATCTACCGGGGTGCCCATGTTCGAGAGGCCGCCGAACAGGACCTCGCCGTGTTCGGGTGTCTTGTTGGGATCGTAGGTGTGCATGAAGTGGAACCCTTCCTCGTCCTGGTAGGCGCCCCAGTACAGCAGGTTCGCCGCCAGCGCCATCCCGGCCTTCGCCAGCAGCACTGCGGTCAGCCGTGTGTACGACAGCGGGTGCGCGAGCGGGACGGCGAACTCGAACGCCTCGTACCACGGGCCCAGCAGGAGGATCCCGATCCCCAGGAAGAACGCGACGGCACCGATCATGCCGGCGACTTCAGGGAAGCCGGTAAAGCCCAGGTGGAACGGCCCCTCGTCGAGGATCGCACCGCTCCCGACGAGGAAATCCGGCTTGGCCCCTGCGAGGAACTTGCTGAAGACGAACACCCACAGCCCGTTGAGGGCGATGAGCCAGGAGCCGACCTCGACGAACGCCTCCTTGAACCCGTGCAGCTGGTACTGCTCGACGAAGTCGAACAGGTACGCGAGGTTGAGGTGCAGCCAGCCGAGGATGACGGCCGCGATGAGCCAGAAGAACGCCCAGCCCTCGGGCTCCGGCGTGACGCTGTCGGACAGCCCCTTCTCCAGCGGCGGGTGGCTGCCGAACCACTCGAAGAAGTGCAACCCGACGATTTCGCCGTACAGCACGCCGAAGACGATCGTGAACACGCCGAGCCACATCACGATCTTCCCGAAGTTGATCAGCCCGTCGGAGTCGAACTTGTTGACGACCCAGTAGCCGAGCGCGAGGTACGCGAGGCCGTAGCCGATGTCCCCGATCATGAACCCGAAAAACAGCGGGAACGTCAGAAACAGCGTGAACGTCGGGTCGAACTCGGAGTACTTCGGCCGGTTGACCGCTTTCGTCAGCAGTTCGAACGGGCCGACGATGTCCGGGTTGCGCTGGATGACCGGCGGATCGTCCGGCACGGTCACGACGTTCCCGTTGGTGCCGCCGTCCGTGGCGACCTCCGTATCGCCGTCCGCTTCGACGGCGGTTCCGCCGTCGGCAGCGACGTCCTCGCCACCGTCGGTCGCGGCTGCTTCGTCTTCGTGGCCGTGTTCGGCGTCGTGGCCGGGGTGGCCGGCGCTGGTGTGGGAGGCACGCTCGATCTCGTCGATCTCGACGTGGTCGCCGACCGCGTCACGGAGCGTCGAGACGACCGTCTCGTAGCGGCGAGTCGGCACCCAGCCCTCGACGATGAACGACCGCTCGGTCGTCGCAAAGCGGAGCGGCGCCTCGAACTTCTCGGCGTCGATCGAGAGCTCCTCTTCGAGCGCGAGCAGGAAGCCGGCGTGTTCCAGCTTCAGTGTCTCCAGTTCGTTCTCGACTCTCTCCAGTTCGCTCTCGATCTGCTGGCGTTCGTTCTCCAGATCCGCGACGTACGACTCCGGATCGCCCGTCTCCTCGGGAACGGTGTACTCGGTGAACGGGACGCCGACCATCGCGTCATCGAGGGCGTCCTCGTCGCGCTCCCGGGCGAACACGGCGACGCTGTCGTTCCCGCTGAACACCTCGTGGCCGTCGATACCCTCCGCGGACGCGAGCGCCGCGCGGATCCCGTCCGCGTCGCCCTCGCCGACGAGTACCGACAGCGAGTCGTACCCCCACAGGAGGTCCAGGTCGATCCCGAGGTCGGCGAACAGCTCCATCTGCCCCAGGCGCTCCTCGATGTCGCGCTGGCGGCTCCGGAGGTCGTCGCGCCGTTCGTCGAGTTCGTTGACCTCCTGGCGGACCTCCTCGAGGCGCTCGTCGGCGTTCGAGAGGTCGATCGACGTCGTCGCGCCGACGTCGTCCTCGCTGACGTCGAGGATGCTCTCGATCGCCCGCACCGTGACGAGCTGGCCCGACGTCTCGTCGGCCGGTCTGAGCATCTACCGCCTCCGTGAACTGCTCGATGGTGAACTCGATCACCCCGTCGATCTGTTCCTCCGCGGCGGACTCCAGGCGCTCGCGCTCGGCCTGCCCGTCCTCGATGATCCGCTCGCGCTCGGCCTGGATCTCCTCGCGGGCTTCCTCGATCCGCGCCTCGGCCTCCGCCTGGGCCTCCTTGCGGGCCTGTTCGCGGATCTCCTCGGCCTCCTCGCGGGCCTGCTGGACCCGCTCATCGGCGTCGGCTTCGGCATCGGCGATGATCTCGTCGGCCTCCTCCTCGGCCTCCTTGATACGACGTAGTACCGTTTGTTCGGGCATCCTTCAATCGTCTGGGTGTAACAAGAATGCCTATTTGGGAGTTGCGGAATGGAACGGGAAACTGCGGCAAAAACGAATCCGGAGAATTATTGCGCGCCCGGTCCAACGGGAGGCTAATGGGCGTGCTCGAAGACAAGCAACGGGCCCGGACGTTCTACAAGTACCTCTCACGAGTGTACGACCGGATCAACCCGTTCATCTGGAACGAGGCGATGCGCGACGAGGCCATCGAGTGGCTCGACGTCGGGCCCGAGGACCGCGTGCTCGACGTCGGCTGTGGCACCGGGTTCGCGACCGAAGGACTGCTCCGGGAGACCGAGCACGTCCACGGGCTCGACCAGAGCGCCCACCAGCTCTCGAAGGCCTACGGGAAGTTCGGCAAGCGCGGGCCGGTCCGCTTCTACCGCGGCGACGCCGAACGGCTCCCCTTTACCGACGACGCGTTCGACCTCGTCTGGTCGTCGGGCTCGATCGAGTACTGGCCCAACCCCGTCGCGGCGCTGCGGGAACTCCGCCGCGTCGGCAAGCCCGGCGGCCGGGTGCTCGTGGTCGGCCCCGACTACCCCGATAACGCCGTGTTCCAGAAGATGGCCGACGCGATCATGCTGTTTTACGACGAGGCCGAGGCCGACCGGATGTTCACCGAAGCGGGCTTCGAGACGTTCGAACACCGCATCCAGCAGGCCAGCGACAGCAGCCCCCGCGCCATCACGACGCTCGCGGAGGTCCCCGAAGACGGCGAGTGAGTGCGGAGCAGTCGACGAGCAACCGGCCCCCCACCGCTGCTATCTCGCCGGGGTCGTCGCCTCGAGGAGCACAGCCCGGTCGGTCGCGACGGTGACCGAGACCGTCGCGCCGCGGTCGATCGTTGGGTGATTCGTCGACGCGATCCGGAAGCCCGCAGTTTCGCCGGCCCGCCAGTCGTCCGGGCTCGCGACGTTGAACGGCCCGGTCGGGCCGCTCTCGAAGCCGCGGGCGGCGAAGAACGGGACGGGCGGCTGTCGGTCGAGTTCCTGCCCGTCGACCGCGACGGTCACGCGGAGGTCGCTCACGTCGAGCGGGTCGCCGCCGTGGTGCGTGATCGCGACGCGATCCGTGGACGCGTTCGCGTCGACGGTGAGCCTGGCCGTCGGCGGCGGCTCGTCTGGCAGCGACGGGACCGCGGTGCCGACCGCCAGCGCGAGCAGGACCGTCAGCAGCGCGAGCACGGCGACGCCGACGACCGGCGAGACGCCCCGTTCCATACCCCGGGCTGGTCGCGCTCTCGTACTTGAACCTCCGGTCGGGTGTGGACCCCGCTGGCTACGGACTGACCTGAACCGAGACGGACTGGTCGTCCTCGGTTTCGGCGGTGACGGTGAACTCGCCCATCGGCTGGATCGTCCAGATCTCCCCGCCACCGTCGATCGTGCCGACTTGCTGGCCGTCGATGGAAATGGTGATGGGTGACAGCCCGCTCGCCCCGGTCACGAAGATGGCCATCGGCCCCGTCTCGTTCGTGTACTGGACGTTCAACCGGAACGACTCGGCGGTGTCGGAGCTGGTTTTCGCGGGGATCGAGACGACCGGCCGCTTGTACTGGTGTTCGTGGAACGGGTTCGTCGTCGCACCGTCGAGGTACGCGAACACCTGGCCGAGCGAGTGGTTCGCACGGAACTCGTAGACGTGCGTCCCGGCGAAGCCACGTACCGTATCAGTCTGACTCGAATAGATGGTGGACGCACGGTTGCTCGCAGCCTGCGCGCGTCCTTCGGAGTCCTCAGCGAACTGATCGTCACCGAACGGGTCCCGCTCGCCGCGCAACGTCGCCTGACGGACGTATCTGTCTTCGATCACCGTCGCGGCGACGATCCCGTCGTCTGCGGTGCCGACGTACACCCGAACTGATTCCGTTCCCGTCGTCTTGGCCCGGACCACTCGCTCGGTCACCGGCTGATCGAGCACCGTCGGTTCGACGGAGAGGGCTGCGACCCGCTCCGCAAGCGAGCCGGACAGGTCCGCCTCGCCGAGCTGGTCGATCGTCCCCCTGTACTGCCGGGCAGCGACCTCGATCC
The DNA here is from genome assembly GCA_003022845.1 of Halobacteriales archaeon SW_10_66_29. GTDB lineage: Archaea > Halobacteriota > Halobacteria > Halobacteriales > Haloarculaceae > Halovenus. Next base: position 8,343 of record PXSF01000003.1, read on the forward strand.
GTGCCAGTTCGGTCAGCAACGTCTCCGTCGAGATGTCGCCGTCGCTGTAGTTCTGCAACACGCGTTCGTGTCGGCGTTCGAGTGTCGTGACGCGCGCCTCGAGGACGCCTACCGTGGTCCGAGCGCCGTCGCTGCTCTCCGTCCCGAGGTCGGTGATGAGCAGCTCGTCGTGTCGGCCCTGGAGTCGCTCCGCGTCCGTCGCCATCGCGGCCCCGACGTCCAGGTCTACCTCCTCGTACTCCTGGCGGGTCAGGTTCGCCGCGTCCGGCGCGACGTAGCTCGTCGAGTTCGGCGACTCGATGACTTCGGGCGGCGGTCCGTCGGCAGCCGAGAGCGCCGTCGCCAACCCTACGGCCCCGACGCTGGCGGTGACGAGGAGGGCGAAACCGACGATGGCGACCGTCGTCGAGCGGCGGGACAAGGACATCTTACCTGCGACATTTCATCCCGGTGTATAAAAACGTCGCGCCGTGGACCGAACCGGAGACCGATACCTGCCCGGTCCAGCCATCCAGCGCAACTGCGGAATCCGCAGACGAGAGCGGCCAAGGACCGGTTGCGTCCGGTAAACTGGCGGTTACCGCGAGTCGGGTCGACGCGTTTCCGGGGGGAGTGTCATCGAAAGGGTTTTTCTCACGGGAGGAAACAGTCTCAGATATGTGTTCACGGTCGGTCGCCGCCCGCGATTCTCTCCGGAGCAGGAGTTTTTTGCTCGTCGGCCTGCTCGTCGTTGCGAGCGTCGTTCTCGCGGGTGGCGCGATCGCGTTCGAGCAGGCGGGGACGACCGACCAGCGCGTGACCCAGGAGCAAGCGGCCCAGGACGGAGCGATGGTCCTCGAGAACAACACGATCGAGGTCGAACTCGAGGCGGACGGTGACACGCACTGGACGATCAACTGGACGTTCTCGCTGCCAGCCGAGGAGTCGGGAGACCGGTTCGACGCACTGGCGAGCGAGTTCGAGTCCGGAGAGGCGACGGCGTATCTGGAGACGCTCAAGTCGTTCCGGAACGCGAGCCAGCAGATCGACACCGCGCGGGATCGTCCGATACGGATCACGAACGAGACCTGGTCGAGCAACAGGACGGGCACGGGCGAAAACGCCACGGGTCGGCTGACGCTCGCCTTCGAGTGGGAGAACTTCGCCCGCACGGAGGGTGACCGGCTGATCATCGACGACGCGCTCGCGACGGCGGAACATGGCGCCTGGCTCGACGAACTGTCTGCCGATCAGGAGCTGATCGTTCGCATTCCCGAGGGGTACGGGGTCTTCGACGCGAACGTCGACCCGCAGGACGGGGCGCTCCGGTGGCGCGGCCCGATGATGTTCGACGGAACGACGCTGCAGGCCACGTTCATCGGCGACAGTCAAACGCCGGAGCCCCGCGACGAGTCCAACGTCATGCTCTGGGGCGTCGTCGGACTGCTCGTGGTCGCGATCGCAGTCGTCGGGGTGTTCCTCGTGAACCGTCGCGACAGCCTGTTGCCGGAGCGGACCGACTCAAACGACGACGGCCCGCCTGCAGGTGGAGCGACGCCGGCAGCCGAGCAGGCTGACCCACCGGCGTCCGAGCCGGTGCCGCCGGACCCGGCCGACAATCAGTCCGGGGAGATCGACGAGGAACTGCTCAGCGACGAGGAGCGCGTCGAGCGGCTGCTCGAGGTCAACGGCGGGCGGATGAAGCAGGCCCACATCGTCCGGGACACCGACTGGTCGAACGCGAAAGTGTCACAGCTGCTCTCCTCGATGGAGGACGAGGACCGCATCGACAAGCTCCGCATCGGCCGCGAGAACCTCATCTCGTTCACCGATGTCGACGTCACCGAGATCGAGCGCGAGGAGTAGTAACAACTCGGTACACGTTTCTCCCGAATCTGAAAACGTTTATCGGGAGTCAGTCCGGATCATTCGGTGTATGAAAATCCTAGTGACCGTAACCGAGGTCGCGGAGGCCGACGACGAGTTCGAGATCGACGGTCTCTCGATCGACGAGCGGTACCTGACCTACGACCTCAACGAGTGGGACAACTACGCCGTCGAGGAGGCGGTCCAGATTGGCGAGGAACACGACGACGTGGAGGTCGTCACGGCCACGGTCGGGCCGGAGCGCGCCGAGGAGACGATCCGGCAGGCGCTCGCGAAGGGCGCCGACCGCGCGGTCCGCGTCTGGGACGACCAGCTCGCCGACGCGACGATGATCGACGCCGCGACGAAGGCCAGGCTGCTCGCCGCGGTCGCCGAGGAGGAGGACCCCGATCTGGTGCTGGCGGGCGTTCAGTCCAACGACGTCGCGTTCGGCGCGACGGGCGTCGCGCTGGCCGCCGAACTCGGCTTCGAGTGGGCGGCCGTCGTCAACCAGCTCGACCTCGACGCCGACGCCGGCGTCGCAAGCGTCCACCGCGAACTCGAGGGTGGCGTCGAGGAGCTGACCGACGTTGAGCTGCCGGCCGTGCTGACGATCCAGACCGGGATCAACGAGCCCCGGTACGCGAGCCTGCGGGGCATCCGGCAGGCCCAGAGCAAGCCGCTCGACGTCCACGCGCCCGCGGACCTGGGCGTCGACCTCGGCGAGTCGACCCTCTCGCTGACCTCCCTGGAGGAGCCCGAAACCGAGAGCAACGTGACGCTGTTCGAGGGTAGCGCCGAGGAGACGGCGAGCGAACTCGCCGAATTCCTGAAGGAACGGGGGGTCGGCGTATGAGCGACGTCCTGGCAGTCACGGAGCACCGCCGCGGCGAACTGCGCGACGTGAGCCACGAACTGATCACCGCCGGTCGCCAGCTCGCCGACGCCACCGGTGGCGACCTCCACCTGGCGGTCATCAGCGGCAACGTCGAGGAGTACGCCGAGAAGCTCGACCGCCGCGGCGTCACCGAGATCCACACCGTCGACTACGGCGAGGAGTTCAACCACGACGTCTACGTGCAGGCGATCGAGGCGCTGTACGACGCCATCGGACCACAGTACGTCATCGCGCCGAACACGGTCAACGGGCTGGACTACGCGCCCGCAGTCGCCCAGCGGCTCGACCTCCCGCTGGTGACCGACGCAGTCGACATGACGGTTGACGACGGCCTATCGGTCACCCGCGAGTTCTACGCCGGCAAGACCGAGGGCGACGTGGACGTCGCCGGCGAGGGCGCGCTGGTGACGATCCGGCCCGGCGAGTGGCCGGGCGCAGAGGGCGTCGGCGACGCTGTGGTCGACGCGTTCGACGTCGAGGTCGACGAGGGAGCCGTCCGCTCGACGGTCACGGGGTACCAGGAGGTCGGCGCCGGCGACGTCGACATCTCCGAGGCGGAGGTGCTGGTCTCGGTCGGCCGCGGCATCGAGGAGGAGGAGAACATCGCCCTGATCGAGGAACTCGCCGACGCGATGGGCGCGACCGTCTCTTCCTCCCGGCCGATCGTCGACAACGGCTGGCTCCCCCAGGACCGCCAGGTCGGCCAGTCCGGCAAGAAGGTCACGCCCGACGTGTACATCGCCATCGGCATCTCCGGCGCCGTCCAGCACGTCGCCGGCATGAAGGGGTCGGACACGATCATCGCGATCAACAACGACCCGAGCGCCCCCATCTTCGACATCGCCGACTACGGCATCGTCGACGACCTGTTCGACGTCGTCCCTGCGCTGACCGAGGAGTTCGAGTAACCCCTTTTTACTCCCGTCGCCACTTTTTACTCCCTCGGGTTTCCTCGCTCGCTACGCTCGCTGCGGGAACCACTCGGTCGCAAAAACGTGGGGAAAAACTGCTCGGCGCTCGCTCCGCTCGCGCCGAGTGAAACGCCTCGCTGCGCTCGGCGTATGCTAACTCCAGAAGACCAACCAACCGCCATTGTCGGTTGGCTACACAATCACAACCCCTGGCGGACTGAAAGGGCGTTGACGGCTTCGCCGTCAGCTCGGGAAGCTTCGCTTCCCGGTGAGGTGGGCTGTCGAGCGCGCCGAGGGCTTTCTTTGCCGTTGCGTAGCGGTTACTGCGGTGGTAGTTCCTGGCGAGCGCGCCGAGGGTTTCGCTCGCAAATCACCCGAAGACGGTCCGCAGTGAACGAACTTCCTCGCGGAGTGCGCTGCGTTTCAGCAGGCCGAAGCCGGCTGCGATCAGCAGGAATCCGGCGACTGTCGACGGAGCGACCTGCTCACCGAGGAACACCCACCCACCGAGCGCGGCGAAGAGGGGCACGACGTACGCGACGAGGTTCACCTCAACCGGGCCAACGCGGTCGAGCAGTTCGAAGTACAGCAAGTAGCCGGCGCCGGCGGCCACGACAGCCAGGTACGCCAGTCCGGCCAGCGCGCCCTCCGACCAGGTAATCGACGCGACGCTGCCGCCCGGCGCGACGAGGATCGTCAGGTGCAACAGCACGGCGCCGACGAGCATCATCCAGGCGTGCAGCGACGCGACCGGGAGCGCGGTCCGATACCGGCGGGTGAGGACGGCTCCGAGCGCGAACGCCGCGGCGGAGAGAAAGACCAGCAGGACGCCGACAGTCTCCGCGCCCGTGATCGCGGCCGGGTCGGGGTTGGCGACGACGGCAACGCCGCCGATGCCCAGCAGGAGCCCCAGCCCGCCGACCGGGGAGAGCCCCTCGTCGGGCAGCAACAGGCGGGCGAACCCCGCGGCCAGGATCGGATCGAGGCTGATGACCACGCCCGCGACGGCGCTGGTGACGTACTGCTGGCCCGCGAACAGCAGCGCGTGGTGGACGGCGACGAACAGCGTCCCGCCGACGGCCACGACCGACCACTCGGCGCGCCCTGCCGGCCGCCAGCGACCTGCGGTGAGCACAGCAACAGCCAGTAGCACGACACCGGCGACGTCGAACCGCAACGCCGCGAGCCACAGCGGCGGAATGTCCACCACGGCTGCCCGCGCCGCCACGAACGACAACCCCCATACTGCCGACAACGACACGAACAACCCCGCAGTCGTGTGTCTCCGCGATGCCATACCTCCCTTTCGGGCACAATTGTCAAAATACTTATTATTATGTTGACACGTATCAACACGATCCGGGGGTCGCTTCGCTGTGTGGGTGCGGGTGGGCGCTCTGCCGTACGGCATTCAGCGCCGACCGCTACCAGAAGGGTTCGACGATCAGGCCAGGAACACGTGCCGGGGTTTATCGGCGAGGACGTCCCGGCCCCAGTCGACGGTGTCGGCGAACTCGTCGGAACGGAAGAAGGCCATCGCGTCCTCCTTGGAGTCCCACTGGCTGGCGATGAACATGTCGTTCTCGTCGTCGGTGTTGAACAAAAGCGCCGTCTCGCGGTGGCCGTCCATCCCCGCGAGGAGGTCGCCGACGGCGTCGAACTTCCCGACGAACTCCTCGTGGTACTCGGATTTGACGGTGTAGAACATCCCCATCGTGCCGAACCCGTCGGTGTCGTCGGCCCAGCCGACGACCCCCGGCAGGTTCTCCAGGTAGCCGCTGGCCGTGTCGGCCGCGTCGGCGGTCTCCCAGAGGCTGACGACCGCCGCCGTGTCGCTCTCGGGGTCGTCGTAGACGG
>PXSF01000004.1:0-16619 GCA_003022845.1 Halobacteriales archaeon SW_10_66_29
GTCCGGCTCTGTCTGCACGTCTGTTACGGCGACTACTCGCGGATCTACCCCGAGATTCTGGAGTTCCCCGTCGACGAGTTCGACATCGAACTCTGCAACAAGGACTACGAACAGCTCGACGTGTTCAAGGACCCCGAGTTCACCAAGGACCTCGCGTTCGGCGTCGTCGACGCCCACGTCGGCGAGGTCGAATCCGTCGAGGAGATCGAGGCGAACATCCGGAAGGCACTGGAGGTCGTCCCGCCGGAGCAGCTTACGATCAGCCCCGATTGTGGGCTGAAGCTGCTTCCCCGCGAGGTCGCCTACGGGAAGATGGAGAACCTCGTGCAGGCAGCCCGCAACGTCGAGGCGGACCTCGACGCTGGCGAGATCAGCGCCGGCCAGTCCCAGGCAGTCGCCGACGACTGATCCGCCACCGGGGGATGACGCCGGGCAGTCGAACGGACCGTGCTCGGTCAGGCAGTCATGACCATCGGCGGCATGTCGAGAAACGCCGTCTCGTACCCCTCGTGTCGCGCGACCTGCGGCGGCGCGTCGACCGTGATCCGTAACTCGTCGCCCGACTCGATGCCGTCGGTCCGCGTCCCGTAGTGGTAGCCCCGCTCCGGATCGATCGCCACCGGCAGGGCCCCCTCGAACACTGTCGAGCCGTTTCGGGTCACCGACGCGGAGAGTGACATCAGCGGCAACACGTACTCGTTGTACGGTGTCCGCGGACTCACAGTCAGATACTGCCCGTCAGGCGAGTCGGAGACGGCCGCGATGAACACCGCGTCGCCGCTCGTCGCCGTTCCGAGGATGCGCCCGGGGAGTTCGGTGGCGTCGGGAGCCACCGACAGCGGCAGCGCCTCCATCTCCATGGGCGCTCGCGCGCCAGCGTTTCCGCGGCGATCGGAGTATTTCTCGACCGCGATCTCGTTTCGGAGTCCGCGCAGGAAGTCGAGCTCGACGGAGACCACGCCGGACTCGTCGAACTTGCCTTCGAACTCGCCCAGGCGATCGACCGTCACCGTGCCCACTTCGACGTCGATAGTGAACGTCGCCTGATCGCCGAAGATGACGTTGTCCCCGAAATGAAATCCCATCTGCTGGGAGAGCATCGGCCACGGCGCCCGTTCGGTGACCTGCTGGCCGTCGCGCTCCACCACGATTCGGAGCCCGGAATCCACGGGGAGGGCCGTTCCGGTGTCGGTGTCCCACACGGAGATCATCAGGTGGACGGCGTTGTACTCTTCCTGTGCCTCGACGCGCTGGATCTGTCGGCCGGTGACTGTCCAGAACCGTTCGACGTATGTGTAGAAAATCCCCACCGTCCGATCGCCGTGCTGGACCGTTTCGAGCACACGCATTCCCTTGCCGTGAGCAGGGTGATACACGGCGTCCTCACGCTGCCAGGGACGGGTGGTCACCGACGAGAGATCGGGTTCGGATGCGAAGAACGTGCAGCCGGCGAGGCAGAGCGGCAACGCCCCGCTGACCGCCTGCAACACTCGGCGCCGTCTCATAGCTGAATCAACCGCTGGCTGGTATTAATCGCTCCGATACGAGCTTCAGGAAGGTACGGCCGACAGTATCAGCGGGTGTTAATATCGTCCTCGTCTTTGACGATGCGGGTTTCGGCCTCGCCGCTGGAAACCTCGTTGACCAGGTCGTAGAAATCGTTCTGCATGCCGGCGGGGAACTCGACGACGCCGATCCAGGAGCCGTCGGGCTGCCACTCCTCGCTCTGGAGGTCGCCGAACTCGCGGATCTTGGCCTGCCCGCTGCCGGCGTAATCGGCGGGGAGGTGTGCGGCGACCGTCACGGTATCGAACCGGATCGGGATCACGGGCCGCAGCGCCTCGAGCGCGTCGTCGATCTGTGCCTCGACCGGTTCCATCGGATCGATCCGGAAGTCGGTCTCCTCCAGCGCCGACTCGATGCGCTCGGGCGGGTGTGGCGCGTCGTCCATCTGGGGGTTGACGGCGTTGCGCGTGATGCGGTTGACCAGATCCTTGTGCTTGCGTTCCTGCATCTCGCGGCGCTGCTCGGCCGTGATCTGGATCTCGCCGCGTTTGATCACCTCCGGGATGATCTCCAGGGGATCGGTGGTTCCGAACACCTCCGTCCTCCAGGTCGCCCTCGAACTCGTCGCGTTTGATCGCCAGCGCCGCGTCAGGGTCGACCAGCACCTCGAATCGCTCCCCGTGGGACTCGAGCCGTGCGGTGACCGCCTCGTCGAGCGATATCATACCGTCGTCTACTGGAGCAGCATTTAAAGGTGTTTGTGCTGTCGAGGCTCCTGCCGGTTGCACCGTCCGGGAAAACGCCGCGCTCCAGGTCGCTACTCGTCGCCTTCGGGTTCGTCGCCCTCGTCCTCCGCAGCGAGCAGGTCGAACTCCTCTAAGTACTCGACTCTCTCGTCCTCGGTGAGTTCGTGGAACTGCTCGGTGTCGACGGGGATCGTCGCGACGCCGATCCCTTCGGGGGTGAGCTCCTCGTCGTTGACAGAGGCCAGCGCCTCCAGTGCGAGCCGGACCCCGCCGTCGAGGTCCATCCCCTCGTCGTAGTGCTCTTCGAGGTACTCCCTGATGTCGCCGCGGTCGGCGCCGACAGCGAGGGCCTTCCACTCGTAGGGCGTCCCGGAGGGATCAGTCTCGTAGAGGCGGGGTTCGCCGTCGGCGATGCCGGCGATGATCAGCGCGACGCCGAACGGGCGTGCGCCGCCGACCTGCGTGTACTGCTGGATGTAGTCGGTGACCTCCTTGGTGAGCGTCTCGACGGCGATCGGTTCGCCGTACCGGAGTTCGTTCACCTGGGCGCGCCGGCGTGCGAAGTCGATCAGCTGGCGCGCGTCGGCGACGTGGCCGGCGCTGGCGATGCCGACGTGGTCGTCGGCCTTGTGGATCTTCTCGACGCTGTCGCGCTCCATCAGCGGCGAGCGGATCCGCTTGTCGACCGCGATGACCACGCCGTCGTTCGTTCTGATGCCGATGCTTGCCGTCCCGCGTTTGACCGCTTCGCGGGCGTACTCGACCTGGTAGAGGCGACCGTCCGGGGAGAAGATGGTGATCCCCCGGTCGTAGGCCTGCTGTTGGTTTTGTCCCTGCATAGTTAGTTGATATCGAGGGTCGTCGCACCCACGAACGCGTCATCGGTCCGGACGTCCACGCGACCATCCCTAACGAACGCGGACCGGTCGGCGTCCTCGAACACGACGTGTCTCTGGTCCGGGTTTTCCCGTCCGCGCCCCATATACTTTTCCTCACAGGCCTGGACCGTCCCTGCGACGCCCCTGACACGCACGCCGAGGGGCTCGGACTCGACGGCGTCGAGACAGGCGACAACGGCCCGTGCGGGTTCGACCTCGCCCCGGCGGGCCCGGACGATCGCCTCCCCCTCACCTGCCCGATACCGGAACTGCATCACCGAGAGGTCGAGTGCGGCGCTGCCGGCGTCGCCGACGAGGTTCTGCGCGCCGAACCACAGCGCCCGCTGGAATCCGTCGCGGTCCAGGTCTGCGCCCGGCCACGCCTCCAGTTCCACAGCGAGGTACCGCCAGCGCGGCTGGAGGTGTTTCGGGAGGTGTTTCACTCCCCCTCACCCCGGTACTCGCAGGCGATCACACCCGTTCCCGTCCCCAGGTCGAGGACGACGGCGTGCTCCTCGAGTGAACGCTTCATATCCGACCGGACGTGCGCCAGGAGTATGAACGGCCTGCATCGGGGCAGGGCTACAGCGGCCCCCGCCGAGGAAATCGCCCGCCACAGTATCAATCGGGATAATTTTGGACATAGTTTGATTAGCGCTGACCCGCGACGGTATCACAGCAAATGCAACGGCGCACACTGTACGGTGGCAGCCTCGGGGCTGCAGGGCTGTTGCTGGCAGGGATCCAGTTTCTCCAGGGCATCCAGCAGGTCGAGGGCTTCGATGGCGGCGATCGGGCGATCATCTACGCGTTCGAGACGGTGCCGTTCGTGTTGATCGGGCTGGCGCTGGCGTTCGTCGGGTACTGGCTCACCACACAGCCGGCCTACGAACCGGATCTCCCCAGGATCGTCGCCTGGGGCGTCGGGAGTACGCTACTGTTCGCGTCGGTGGCGGCGCTGATCCTGTTCAGCCAGCAGGTGACGACGAACTCCCTGAAAGGCGGCGAGTACGTCGCGATGAAACAGATCACCGTCGGCGCAGTCGTGGGCGTGCTGGTCGGCCTGTACGACGCGCGCAGCAGGCAGGGCCAGCGCGAACTCGCCGCGGAGCGGGACCGCGTCGAACAGTTCGCACAGAAAGCGGCCGACGTCAACAACTACGGCCGGGAACTCAACCGCAGCGACTCGCTGGACGAAGTGAGTTCGCTGTGTATCCAGGGGATCCAGGCGTTCCTCGACGTCACCGGGGTCGCCATCGTGGCGACCGACGCCGACGACCACGAGTTCCTGGACAACACGGTCGTCAGCGCCGCGGACGAAACGTTGTTCGAGCTGGCGAACGACGCGCTCGACCAGGAGCCCGCGTCCGCAGTCACCGTAGAGGATCCGCCGGACGCGCTGGACGCCCCCACTGATTTGCTGTCGATGCTGGTAACGACACACGACGATTCCTCGATCGTCCTCCTGGCGTTCGTCGACGAGTCGAACGCACTGGAGATCGAGGACGTCCAGCTGCTCGAAATGCTGGTCGCACACGCCGCGACGGCGGTCGATCGGATCTACGATCGGCGCCTCGCACCTGCCGAGGGAGAACCGCGGCGGTCCCGGGAGTGAGAACGCCGCAACTGAACCCGTAGCGGTACCGGCTCCCCTCGGGTAGTAACTCTTCCTCAACCGGTTACCGAATTTATCGCGTTTTCCCGGGAAATCCCGGACAGTGGCTGTATCTTCCCGATCAGTTATCAGTATCAATAAAATTATCGACCGAATATTATAAGATGCTCACCTGTGACAGTGCTCACGCCGGGGTAAGGGGTTCTGCATCGGGGGATACGGACCCAACGTGGGGCTATGTGGCACCCCATCACGCCACCACAGTTTTCCCGCTGACGCGATTCACTCGCCGGTCAGGAGCAACGACTCACAGAGCGCGTCCGGTCCCTCAGTTTCGAGGATCCGTCGCTGGCGGCTGGCGCCACTCTCTGTGTCGTACAGGTCCAGCAGGTCAGGCACGTCCAGGCGGTCGGCCTCGCGTTCGACGAGCGTGCTGACGGGCACGGCCTCCTCGACGTTGCGGCCGAGCAGTTCGGCGTCGTGGCCGTACCGCAACGCCCGCCACTTGTTTTCGTCGAGTAGCTCGCGGCGGTAGCCCGACTCGCTCTCGCCGTCCTCGTAGCGCTCACAGAGGTCGATCACCAGCTCGTACGCGTACTCCGTCAGCGTCAGCGCGCGGTCGACGTCGTGCTGGGCGTCGGGGATCCGGATCTCGACGGTACCGTGCGCCGAGTGTGGCCGGACGTCGTACCACAGCTCCCCCCGGTCGTCGATCGACCCCGTCTCGATCATTGTTTGCTCGAAGCGGTCGAACCCCTCGTAGGAGTCGAACGTCGTCGGCATGCCGGTGTTGGGCAGCCCCTCGAAAATCTTCGCGCGGGCGGAGGCGAGGCCGGTGTCGAACCCGTTCCAGAACGGCGAGTTCGCGGCCAGCGCGAGCATCAGGGTGAGGTGCCACCGGACCTCGTTTGCGACCCAGACGGCCTTGTCCGGATCGTCGACGCCGACGTGGACGTGCAGCCCCGCGGTCGTGTTGCGGTGCTGTGGATACTGGATCCGGTCGAGCTGTGCGCGGTAGCGGGGCTTCTCAGCGTGGAGGAGGTCGCGCCAGCGTGCCATCGGGTGCAGCCCCGCAGCAGCGAGCCCGTAGCCGTGGTCGGCGGCGTGTTCGAGGAGCGAACGCCGCACCCCACGGAGCTGTTCGCCCGCCGTCGCGGGCTCCTCGATCACCGGCGTCTGCGTCTCGATGACACACTTGAACAGCTCGTGGTCGAGCCGTTCCTCCAGCAGCGCCGGGGGCTCTGACTCGTACACCAGTTCGTCCGTCCCAGCACGCGGCCGGTTGTCCGGGCCGACGACGAAGTACTCCTCCTCGATACCCAGCGTTCCCAGCCGGTCGAAGCTGTCGGCGTCGCCGCGTTCCATCTGGCACTCGGTTGGTCGCGGCACGGCTAAAGTATTCCCTTTCACTCGGGCCGAGTGTCCGGTTTTTTGGTGTCCTCGATCCCTGGACGCGCCGAGGAACGATGAGGTGGAGACCGATCTCGTGTTCGGAAACCGCCGGCGAGGGTTTACAGTGCTGTGGGGCCGACGGTTGGACATGGCCCCGCCCGCTATCGAGATGGAGGCGCTGACGAAACGCTACGGGGAGACAACCGCCGTCTCGAACCTCACGACGACAGTTCCCGAGGGAAGCGTCTACGGGTTCCTCGGCCCGAACGGTGCAGGCAAGACGACGACGATGCGGATGCTGACGACGCTGACCCGGCCGACCTCCGGGGCGGCCCGCGTCGCCGGCCGGTCGATCCAGAACCGCGAGTCGGTGACGCCGCACATCGGGTACCTCCCGGAGGATCCGCCGATCTACGACGAACTGACCGGCCGCGAACAGCTCCGCTACGTGGCCGGCCTCCGGGACCTGCCGGCCGAGGAGTCCGACGAGCGCATCGAGGCGATGCTCGACCGGTTCGATCTGCTGGCGGACGCGAACAAGCGGATCGGCGACTACTCGAAGGGGATGCGCCAGAAAGTCGGCGTGATCCAGGCGGTGCTCCACCGCCCGGCGGTCGCCTTTCTCGACGAGCCGACGAGCGGGCTCGACCCCCGCGCAGCGCGCACGATGCGGGACACCATCGCGGAACTCGCCGACCAGGACATGACTATCTTCCTCTCGACGCACATCCTCCCGGTCGTCGACGAACTCGCCGACAGGATCGGCGTACTCCACGACGGCGAACTCGTCGCGGAGGGCGACCCGGAGACGCTCAAATCCCGCGCGGAGGCGGGCGAACACGCCAGCCTGGAGGACGCGTTCCTGGCGGTCACCCAGGAGCGCGAGGAGGACGCGGAGCCGACTGTACAGCCCTCGACGTAACGGTAAACAGTCACAGTAATCAGTGCGGGCAGTAGGAGTCGAACCGGTGAATCGCGTACCAGACCGAGAGGAACGGCGCAACGATCCCCGCGACCAGCAGTATCGAGGCGACGACAGTCACCAGCAACGGCGTGACCGTAAAGGAGACTGCAGGTGCGAGTGTGAGGAAGGTGGTGAGCAGGTCGGCGATCGACGACGCCATGCCGTCCAGGTACAGGATCGCGGCCGACAGCGACAGCAGTATGATCGCCGCCGTGTAGCTGAGAAACGCGGTCTTGCTCGGCATGACGGCCTCCCGCTTGTTCATCACGCGGACACTCCCGAAGCGCGGGAACAGCGAGCCGATCCCCGAGGCGAGCACCGGTGACGCGACGACCCCGACGAGGGTGCCGGCGACCAGCAACCCCGTCTGGGCGGCCGAAAGCGGGCTCACGAATCCTGCGACTGGAGCGACGAGCAGCGCGACCGGAGCGCCCACGACGGCCGCGGCGAGGACTGTTCCGCCCACAACTTCGCGGCCAGAAACCGTCGAGATCAGCACCGACTCCATCGCGGGGCCGTGGTCGCCGAGGAGGTTCAGCGCGAACGCTGCGCCGGTCCCCCAGACGACGTACAGCCCGAGGGCGATCGCGCCGTAGCTCGGCAGCGTCCCGGTCCGGACGATCTGCTGGATAAAAAACGTCGACGCGAACAGCGGATACGCCACGTACAGCAGGCGGATCGGCGCGCGTTTCGTCCGGCGGATCGCCGTGACCGTCACCGTCCGGACGGGCGTAGAGACCGCCGCGTCGAGCAGGCTCGCCAGCCGGTCGCCCGACTCGATCTCCTCGGCCGCCTCGTCGGACTGGACCGGGTCGGCGAACCAGTGATACGCCGCAGCGCGGAACCCCCCGACCATCGCGACGGGCGCGATCACGAACACGCCCGCGACGCCCGCGAGGGCCTTCCCGGCCGAGAACGGGACGCCGGGGATGCCGGCCAGCAGGACGTGGCCGGGCCAGCCCAGGGGGCTGTCGCCGAGCAGTTCGAACAGCAGGGTCGTGATCGACCCGATCCAGCCCAGCGCGATCGCGGCGAAGTACGCCACTCCGAGCACGACCAGCAGCGGCGTCCGGTACCTCGCGATCGGCTCGTACACCGTCAGGAGGTGCCGGATGCAGACCCCCACGACGAACCCGACGGGGACGGCGACAAGCAGCAGCAACAGGAGCACGAGCGAGGCCGTCAGTACTGGCAGCGGTGTCCTCGCACCGTACGCGAACGAGCCCGAAAGCACCAGCGCCAGCGGCGCGAGCCAGAGCGCGAACAGCGCGAGCTCGGCCCCGACCAGGCCCACTGCGGCGTTTCGCAGCGAGGTCGAAATCAGCAGGCAGGCCGGCTCGTCGACGTCGCCGACGTTCGTGAACCCTCTGATCGTCGCCATCACCGTCAACCCGATGAGGAAGACGGCAGTTCACCCGCTGTCGAGAGCAACAGCGTCCCGATGACCAGCAGCGGCCCCATCCCGACGACGCCGGCCACCACGTACAGCAGGATCTTCGTCTTGCTGGCGGCCACCTGCCGGAGAACGCGGCGGATCTGCGTGCCCGCCACGGTCCTCGCCGGGCGATAGGTCACTGATCACCACCCCCGGAACGGGTACGACGCTGGTTTTCCATTAGCTGCCTTTCGCCGACGGCGGCCTAAAACGTTCAGAAGCGTTCTCTCGGCGAGCAACAGCTCCCTCCATCACTCAGCCGCCCCGTCACTGTCGCCCTCGGCGCCGTCGTCTGCATCAGTTCCCGGATCCGATGCAGTCTCGACCCGGCGGACGCCCGGTTCGACGAACGAGTCGGACTGTCGCTCGCGGTTGCGCTCTGTCAGGTGCTGCCACTCGGCCAGCCCCTCCTCGATACTCGCAGAACCGAGTCCGACGACCTCACCGACTGCCGCGAGTTCGCGTGGCGCCCGGAGCTGCAGGTGCGAGCGGGCGTCGGCGCTGACGACGAACGGCGTGTCGCCGTCGTCGAGCAGTTCCCGGAGCTTCCGCAGGTCCCCCAGCGCCCGGACCCGACGGCCGCCGGACTCCCGGAGCACCCGGCGCAGCGACAGTTCGACGCGGACGCCGTTCCGGGCGGCTTCCCGGGCGAGGACGTGGTTGAAGTCCCCGTCGCCGGCCATGGGGTGTGCGAGCACGTCGACGGCGGGCTGTTCGACGGCGAACCGGTTGATCGCCGGGTCGCCGCCGTGGACGAGCACGATGGTCTGATCCTCGCGGTGGGAGCCGACGAAGCCGCTCGCGCGGGCCGGGTCCTCGGCGCGGACCTCGACTGCCGTCACCACGTCGATGCCGTACGTCTCACGGATGCGCTCGGGGTCGTAGGACGCGGGACTGTCGCCGTGGTTGCGGACGACGATCCCGTCGTAGCCGTACTCGCTGGCGGTCAGCGCCAGCCTGGCGACAGTGCTGTCACCGTCCGGCCGGGCGTGGACCGCCTCGTACATTCAGGACCACCCGAACTCGCTGGCGACGGCGTCGATGGCCCCCGATTTCTTCGCCGGGTACGCCTCGACCTTGCCCCGGAGCGTGAGGCCGTCGCCGAGGCGAACCTCGTCGTGGAACGCCGCCTGTTTCGACAGCGAGACGAAGAAGCTGCAGTTCTCGTCGACCCGCTCGTCGAGTTCCTCGCCCAGGCGGTCGAACTCCGCATCGGGGAGCTCCTCCAGGCGGTCGAGCACCGTCCGGACGTCGTCGGCGTTCTCGACGCGGGCCGACAGCACCAGGATCCGGTCGCCGTAGTGGCCCTCCGACTCCGCGCGGTCGACCTCGAACCCATCGGGCAGAAACAGCCGGAGAGCGTCTTCGACCCGTCTGTCGTCCTCGGTGGCGTAGCTGAACGCCCTGAGGTCGACGTAGTGAAACGGGACCGACGCCATCGCCCTACTCCGCCTCGGCGTCAGCCTCGTCCTCGTCCGACCCCTCGTCGGCCGCTTCCAGCGAGTCCTCGGGCACACCGTGCTCTTTCCCGTCCTCGAAGCTGATCGTGTAGTTCTCGTCGCCGAACATCGTCTCGGCCACCTGCGTGACCTCGCCGACCTCGCCGTCGTAGTCGCTGTGCTTGTCGTGCAGGACGACGCTGTCGCCTTTCTGGAATGCCATACCCGCCCTAACCACGTCGAAATAAAAAGTCACTCCATTTCGACCGCTCGCATGAGGGCTCATAGTGATTATTGTGACTGTTTACCGGGTCGACCGCACGCAGTCTCGCGGTCGATCCCGGAACGACTCATAGTGATTGTTGTGATTATTTTCGGAGTCGAATAATCACTATCAGGTCGACGCGTCGCCGCGGTGTTCGGCCTGCAACCCGGCCTCGGCGACGTTGATCCCGTACTGGACGGTCCGCTCGACGCTGTCCAGCACGAGCCCCAGGAGATACCCGTCGGCCAGCCCACGCTCGTACAGCTGCTGGTCGGTCGTTTCGATGTCGGAAAGCAGTTCCTCGGCGTCGGCGATCACGTGGTCGGTCCGCGAGGCCGGATCGAGCATGCCCGACAGCGACCGACCCACGATGTCCCGGGAGCGGTCGGCAAGCGAGACGAGGTCCGCCGCGGTCTCCCGGGCTGCCATGTAGTACTCGAACGGCGTCAGCGCGTCGTGTTCGCCCATCGTCACGGCGGGATCGACCAGCGACTGCTGGAACCCCCGCGAGACCAGCGCGAACAGGCGGTCGACGTCGTCGTCCTGCCGGGCGATCCCGGCGCCGACTTCCCCGTCGGCGTCGACGACCGCCTTGACGGCTTCCTCGTGCATCTCCATGGTCGTCCGTTCGATCTGAGCCAGCGTCTGCTCGGCCGAGAGCGTCCCGGCGTCGAGCATCGTGCGTGCCACCATCCCCTCGTTGTCCTCCGACATCACCTCCAGCCCGACGAAGCTCCGGATCGTCCGGACGATCGCGCGGCGCTGGTCAGCGGTCCGGATGTCCTCGATCCGGACCTCGTCACAGCCCGCGATGTAGGCCGAAGCGACCGAGTGTGCCACCGTCGCGGGTTCGCGGTCAGCGGCCGTGACGGTCGAGACGTGCTCCCCGTCGGCCGGGCCGGTGTCGCCCTGGGTCATCACGAGCTGGTCGCCCTGGGAGTAGAGGTTCACCAGCGATCCGGGCTCGATGTCCTGCTCGCCGGCCCAGTCTTTCGGGAGCGACACCGTGTACGTCGATCCCCCCGTGAGCTGTACCTTCCGTTCGATCGGCTCCGTGTTTTCGTTCATGTCAGTAGAGTAGCTCGTCGTCGTGTTCGACCATGTACACCGTTCGAGCGCAGATGTTGACGGCGTGATCCCCGACCCGTTCGACGTCGCGGATTGTCAGCAGCGCGCGCGAGACGTCCTCCAGGCGCTGCTCGACGCCCGCCTCGTCGGGATCGCTGGCCAGAAGCCCGATCACGACCTCCTCGCTTGCTTCCCGGCACTGCCGGTCGAGGTTGTCGTCCAGGCCCGCCACCTGCCGCGCCGCATCTACGTCGTCGGTTGCGTACGCGTCCATTGCTGCCTCGACCATCTCGCTGGCGGCGCGCGCGATCGGCACCAGCTCGACCGCGCCGGGATCGCCCCCGGCCTCGCAGCCGTACTCCGCGAGATTGACCGCCAGGTCACCGATCCGTTCGAGGTCGGTGGCGATTTTGAACGTCGAGGCGATGAAGCGCAGGTCCCCGGCGACCGGCTGCTGTAGCGCCAGCAACTCGACGCAGTCAGCCTCGATGTCGAGGTACCACTCGTTGATCCGCTCGTCCTCCTCGCCGATCCGCTCGGACTGCCGCCGGTCCCCGGTTTCGAGCACCGACACTGCGTCGTCGTACTGGTCGAGCACCGTGTCGGCCATCGCCCCGAGGTCGCCCCGGAGGCTCTGTAGCTGTTCCTGGTAGCTGGTTCGTGTCATCGTCACCCGAACTTGCCCGTGATGTAGTCCTCGACCCGGTCGTCGGCCGGGTTCTCGAAGATCGTCGTCGTGTGATCGAACTCGACGAGTTCGCCACCGGTCAGGAACACCGCCGTCCTGTCTGATATCCGGGCGGCCTGCTGCATATTGTGGGTGACGATGATGACCGTATACTCCGACGTGAGATCCTCGATGAGATCCTCGATTTTCGACGTTGCAATCGGGTCGAGCGCGGATGCTGGTTCGTCCATGAGGAGGACATCCGGATTGACGGCGATCGCGCGTGCAATGCACAGGCGCTGTTGTTGCCCCCCCGAGAGGTCGAGCGCTGACGTGTGTAGCTGGTCTTTGACTTCCTCCCAGAGAGCGGCCCGTTTGAGGGCAGTTTCGACAATCTCGTCGGTGACTGTCCTGTCCTGGACCCGCAGTCCGTAGGCGACGTTGTCGTAGATGCTCTTGGGGAAGGGGTTGGGGTGCTGGAACACCATTCCGATCTGCCGCCTGAGCGCGACCGGATCGACGTTGTCGCCGTAGATATCAGTTCCGCGAAACCGAAGCTCCCCCTCGATCGTCGCGGCCTCGACGAGGTCGTTCATCCTGTTGATACACCGGAGGAACGTCGACTTCCCACAGCCAGAGGGGCCGATGATCGCAGTCACTTCCTGTTCGTAAATGTCGAGGTTGACGTCATCAAGCGCCTGCTCCTCGTCGTAGTAGACGCTCAGGTTGCGAGTCTCGACGACCGAAGTTGGGTTCTCTCCCTGTGTGTCCACGCTAGTATCCGACGTGACGTGTGTCTCGATCAGCGAGGAGTTTCCCGTTTCGTCTGTGCTTCCGGCCTGCGTCTCTTGATCTGGTTCACTCATGGTTGTATCCTGCTTATCGCTGGTATTTATTCCGAATGACAATCGCGATGGCGTTCATCGTGAGCATCAACACGAGCAACACGATGGCGAGAGCCGCGACGACGCCTTTTCTGTACTCGGGAGCGAAGTTTGCCGACGCGGAGAAGATTCGCAACGGGACCGCGGCACCACTCGAGAACAGGCCGCCGGGTGTGGTGAACGTCGTCGTCGGAACCGCAATGATGATCAGCGGTGCAGTCTCCCCGATGGCACGGCCCAGCGCGAGGATCGTCCCGGTCAGAATGCCGGGAACGGCCTCCGGGAGGACCACAGAGCGAATCGTCTGCCACCGGCTGGCACCCATACCGTATGAGGCTTGCCGAAGCGAGTCCGGCACCGCCTTGAGCGCCTCCTGTGCGGAGACGATGACGATGGGCAGTATCAGAAAGCCGAGCGTGGCCGCCGCGGAGAAGACCAGCCCGGGGGCAAAGTTCAGAAGATTCTGGAACAGTGCGAGCCCGAGGAGTCCGTACACGACCGACGGAACGCCAGCCAGGTTTGCGATGTTGAGTTCGACCAGGTTCGCGAGCCTCCCCTTCCACCCAGTGTCGGGTGCGTACTCCTCCAGATAGATCGCAGCGCCGACCCCGACCGGAAACGCCATCAGCGCCATGAAGCTGACGATCATGATCGAACCGACGATCGACGGATACGCTCCCGCTTCGGTCGCGGTCAGGCCGTTCCAGGAGTTGGTGAGTAGCGTCGGCGTCACCCAGGAGTCCGGACCGGTGACAGAGAGCAACCGCTCCAGATACGCGCCGACCAGAATGCCCCCCAGAATGATGAACGGGCCAGCGACACCGACTCGTCCATCCCGGTCGCTGATGACCGCCTCACCCACGACGTACGCAGTCGGCACGCCCATCCCGAAAAAGAGCACGACCCACAGCGACGGGTCCATCGAGACAGCGCTTGCGATTGCCACAACTGCGAGACCTCCCCCGACGACTGCCACTGCCGCCGTCATTCCTGCCCGCATCCCCCGCTGACGGGTTATCAACAACGCAAGAATCCCGGTTACGGGGAGACCGATGACACCAGCGTAGGCCGACCAGATCGGCAAGACCTCCAGGATCGGCCGGATGAGCCGATCCAGACCAGCAGTCCCGGCGGCACTCAGACCCAGGACGGCAAAGACCGCGAGTATTCCGGCTCTGGATGTTCGTCGTCGGAGAACCGAGTTGGCCAGTGCGAGCGTCGGGACGCCGACCGCGATGGCGGTGACCAGAAGGCCACGACCGACCGGAACCGGGATCGAACCGAGGACCGGGACCCCGCCGAGAAGGGCGTTGCCGAGTCCGAATACTGCGTCGAGTAGCGGGAACAGGAGCACCTCGGAGCCGAAGGTCCAGACGATAGCGAGCAACATCGCGAGTACCATCGCCGGCCCGACAAAATACGAGTTCTCGGCGTACCGCCCGTACACTGCGACCGAGAGCGGCATGCTGCTGACCGTGATGAGGTAGACCAGCGGTCCGTACGGGCTCATGGCTCTGAGCACGATATACGCTGCGAGGCTGAGAACGAGTCCGCCAAACACTGCCGCGGACGCTCTGGCATTTGCGGTCCTGGCGGCCGGATTCCGCCGGCAGTACAGCGTAAACGCCGACACTGGTGCGACCAGGGTGGACAAAAAGAGCAGATACCACTCGAGTGACGCCGAGAGTGGGCCGAACGCGTCGAAGAACATGAACCCAAACAGCAGGATCAAGGCCACCAGGCCGACGAGCGTTGCCGCGATCAGGATCGCCTCGAAGGCTTTCCCCTTGATCTCGGCGTACTGGAACCGTCCGCTTCGTTGCAGTGTCTCGATGTAGTTCATCGTGAGTGTGATTGCGAACAGGGTGAGCCCGATTGCGAACATCGATTCGTAGGCGACCGTCTCGCCGAGAGATTCGGCACTCGCGATGTTGACCATCGCCACAGTCATCGTCTCGATCGACTCTGTGAAATTCTCGAGGATGTTCGGGAAGGTTGGCATTTTCGGGCTCTCTCCGGCGGCCACTACCACGATCATCGTCTCCCCGATTGCCCGCGAGAGTGCGAGCACGTACGAGGAGACGATTCCCGAGGTCGCCGCGGGGACGACGATCGACGTCGAGACGTCGAATTTCGTCGAGCCAAGCCCGTATCCGGCTTCACGCAGGCTGTCGGGCACCGCACTCAACGCGTCCTCGCTGATCGAGGAGACCATCGGAATGATCATCACGCCGACAGCAATGCTTGCCGACAGCGCGTTGAACGTACTGATGGAGGGGACGACCAGAACGAACTCCCCCACGACCAGGGTGAACTCCGGCAACAGGGGGACCCAGTCGGGAATGACCGGGAGCGAGAAACTCAGCCATTCCGGAATAATCGTCTGCCTGATCGGTAACGGAGCGTCCAGGAGCGGCGTCAGGTAGACCAGCGCGAAGTAGCCGTAGATGACCGTCGGAATCCCCGCCAGGATCTCTAGCAGCGGTTTTACGATCCCGCGGACGCGCGAGCTCGCGTACTCGCTGAGGTAGATCGCGGCTCCGAGCCCGACTGGAAGGGCGATAACGGCGGAGCCGACGGTGACGATCAGCGTCCCGCTTATCAGCGGAATCACACCGTAGGACGGCGTGTTGCTGAGTGGCGACCAGTTCTGTCCGGTCAGGAAGTCGATCGGGGAGACGTGCCCGAAGAACGTCAGTGCCTGACCGGAGAGTGAGAGGATGATCCCGACGGTGACTGCAATAGTCAGCACCGCACAGGCTGCGAGCAACTGGCCGTAGAGGCGCTCTTTTCGAACGATGAATTCGGACCGTTCGAGCGAAGACAACTCGGTTTCTCGCTTTTTGCTCATTTATCGTGTGGTAGCTTTCGGTCGAGCGGAAAATACCCGGCGGTTCCACGCCGCGGTCGCCCGTCAGATGTTCTGTTCGAGCGTGTCGAGATTACTCTGGACCTGATCGTCGGAACTCGGGACGTAGCCGATGTCGCTGGCGATGAAGTCCTTGCCCGACTGTTCGACGTAATACCGAACGAACTCCTGCAGGGTGGGTTTCTCCGCGAGTTTGTTGTTGTTCACGTAGAAGAACAGCGGGCGAGCCAGCGGATACTCGCCGCTCTGTGCCGCTTCGAGGCTCGGCTCGACTGCGTCGTCGCCCTCGTGGCTGATAGCGAGGGCCTTGACCTGGTCGGGGTTGTTCACGTAGTAGGCGAAGGGGAGATACCCGAACGCGTACTCGCTCCCCGAGACACCCGCCGCAATCTGGTCGTCGCGCTCGGTTCCCTCGTAGTCCTCCCGGATCGCGCCTTCCTCGCCGACGACCTCCTCGGTGAAGTAGTCGAACGTCCCCGAGGTGGTTGCTGCGCCGAACAGCTCGAACTCCTCGTCCGGCCAGTCGGAGTTGACATCCGCCCACGTCTCGGGTGCCGATTCGGGCGACCAGATCTCACCGACCGTCGACACGGACATCTCGTCGACCCAGTCGGCGTTGTTGTTGACAACGACCGTGAGCGCGTCTTGCGCTATCCTGAACTCGATCGGATCGATGCCGTTGTCCTGGCAATCCTGCAGTTCGCCGTCCTTGATCGGACGACTTGCGTTGTTGATGTCGCTGTCGCCCGGGATGAACACGTTCCGGAAGCCGCCGCCGCTCCCGTCCTTGCTCAGATCGAAGCTCACCTCCGGGTGCATGTCAGTGAACTGCCGTCCGACTGCTTGGGCTACCGGGAACACCGTACTGCTCCCGGAAACGCGGATGCTACC
>PXSF01000004.1:16713-17576 GCA_003022845.1 Halobacteriales archaeon SW_10_66_29
GCCGTTACCGCCGTCGTCGTCGCTCGTACACCCTGCGAGTGCGACAACGCCAGTAACTCCGGCTGCAGTCACGAATTTCCGGCGCGATACGCCCCGAGTAACACCATCTGCGGACCTGTCGTCCGTCATCATCTCATACCACCCGGCAGGTGTATAAATACGATGCTAATTTGTATATATCCACTCTACGAGGTATATATCTCGGGCGATACCGAATCATATTCGTACAGAGGCATATATTCGACTCCGTACTGGTATGTGACACTCGGAGCAGCACGTGACGCTCTTTATACCCGAGTCGGTAGCGTTATACCGGGATTCGTCGAAGCGCCCGTATGAAGATCGGATTCGTCTGCGTCCAGAACGCCGGTCGCTCGCAGATGGCGACCGCCTTCGCCGAACGGGAACGGGACCGCCGCGGATGGGAGGACCTGGAGATCCTGACCGGCGGCACCGACCCCGCCGAGGAGGTCCACCCCGAAGTCGTCGAGACGATGGCGGAACTGGACATCGACATCTCGGACCGACGCCCGCGAGCGGTGACTACGGCGGAACTGAACGAGTGTGACGTCGTGGCGACGATGGGTTGCTCGACGCTGGAACTCGACGCCGACACCACGGTTCACGACTGGGCGCTGCCGGATCCGGACGGTGAGTCGCCCGAGCGCGTCCGTGAAATCCGCGAGATGGTCCGCGAGCACGTCACGGACTTGTTCGACGAACTCGAAGCGCAGGCCGAGCAGTAACTGTCAGCAAATTACAATAGTTCGACGGCGAGACAGGTTTCCGGCGACGGACCGCGAAACCGGTAGCGCCGCGGTCGTCGGTCGACCTCGAAGAGGACGACCCGTGCGACGAGTCGC
>PXSF01000005.1 GCA_003022845.1 Halobacteriales archaeon SW_10_66_29
CCTTTCAGTCCCGCCCGGCCTGGAATGCCACGTCGGGCGGGACTGAAAGGGGCGAGGCGCTCGCCGAGCGAGACGACGCAAGCACTGGACCGAGCGAACGGAGTGAGCGAGGGAAGCGCGCAGCGAGTGTTCCGCGAGCAACGCGAGCGGAACGTCGAAAGACGAGCGCAGCGAGTCTTTCGGAACGCAGCCGGCGAGCGCCTCGGGGCTTTCATGCTGTTCGAAACGCTGGTCAATCCTGCTACAGAAACTACTCTGAATTGGCGTTCCGCCCGACTAGTCCGACAGTAGCGATGAATCGACGACCTGGAGGAGCCGCTGCTGGGCGAGGGCGGCCTGCTCGGGATCGCGCTCCACCCCAACTTCGAGGAGAACCGGTACCTGTACGTCTACCTTACCAGCAGCAACACCGACGGCCGTGGTGATACTGTCGGACGACGACCGACTGATCCGCGTGGCGGTCGAGGCGTTGCAGTCAGGGTGAGGTGACGGCGAGCGGTCGGCGCTGTGGTTCGCCGTTCCGGATGCCAGCCCGGCGAAAAGCACATTGCCACACCGGGAGACGGTACACCTGTGAGCGACGGATCACAGTTCTCGCCCGTGGCGTTCGCCCTGGCGCTCGTGACCGTCAGCCTCGGCACAGCCGCGGGGCTGGCGTTCGTTCCCGTCGTCGGCACCTATTTTGGGACGCTCGCCGGCGCGTTCGTCGCCGGCCTCGCCGTCGAGAAGCGCCCGGTTCTGGAGGGGGGCCTCGCCGGCGTCATCGCCGGACTCGGCGTGCTTGCCGCGGGGCCGTTCGTCGGGAGCGGGATCGGCGCCGCGGTGGCCGGACTCGCCGCGGTCGGCCCGCTGACGCTTTTGGTGTCGGTCGCTCTCAGCTTCGCCGTCGGCGCGTTCGGCGCCCACTTCGGCGACGACCTGCGCGACGGCCTCACAGAGACTGTCGAGGAGCCCAACTCCGGGTCGACCGACATCAGCGACCTCGGCGTGGCCCCGCTGACCGAGTCTGCCGAAGACGAAATCGAGCCCGTCCGGGAAGCGACCGACGAGTCGGCCGCAGTCGAGGAGACAGCTGCCGACGACGCGTCGGAGGCCGGGGAGAAGGAGCTCGAATACGAGTGAATCACGTCTGGCTGTATACCACATCTACTAACTTTATGGAGGTGTTCAACGTCACATAATGAGTCGCTGGTATCGCTTCATCTCCCGTATTGGTGCGCCCCGCGTTATCTCGGTACTCGGCGGGCTGTATATCGGGATAGCTGTCGTACTGGCGGTTTTCCCGCTGATGACGAGCGCGGGCCTGGCAGAAGTTGTCGGGCGGTTTGCCATGGTCGGTGTACCCGGAACTGCCCTTCTGTACGGTGGCTACCACGTGCCGAAAATGGACCTCCATCCGGATGTGTATCCACGGATCGTGGTATGGGTGTTCGGCGGATTCGGGGCGATGGCCGCTGTGGTGGTGATGATCGAGGCAATCTTTCCCGGTGGCATGGACAATCCGTGGTTTACCGTCCCGCTGGCCACGGCACTCGGGAGCATTGCCGGCTTCGGCATGGGTCTGTACCAGGGGCGGGCCTTCTCCCGGGCACGAGAAGCCGAACAGCGCAGTGACGAACTCCGCGATGAACGGGACCTGCGGGACCGGATTGTCGAGACAAGCCCTGTAGGAATTGTTGTCGTCGACGCCGACGGTCAGATTTCGTCGGCAAATCGGCACGCTGGCGAGATCCTCGGCTTCTCACAGGAAACGTTGTCCGAGTTCGCCTACGATGAAGAGGCGTTCGAGGCCACCGCTTCTGAGGGCGCGCTCCCTGCAGAGGACATCTTCCGGGAGGTCGTATCGACCGGTGAATCGATCTATGCCGTAGAACAGCAGATTACGCGTGCCGATGGGGAGCAGATCTGGCTCTCCGTGAACGGGGCACCCCTTCCCGATCCGGCCGGGGGTACGGCCGGCGTGATCTTCGCCTTCGAAGATATCACCGAACGAAAGCAGCTACAGGAAGATCTGCGGCAGGAACACCACCTCCGGGAGCGAATTTTCGAGACGAGCCCGGTCGGTGTGGTGGTCCTCACACGCGACGGGGAGATATCTTTCTTGAACGAACGGGCAGAACAGCTGGCGGGCCGGACGCAGGACGAACTCGATGACCTGCCGAGTGAGTCCCCGCTTTTCGGGATTGTTGATGAAGCGGGTGAGCCGATTCCAGCGGAAGAGATGCCGTTCAATCGGATCGTTGCGTCAGGGGAGCCGGTGTTCGACGCCGACTTCAGGATTGCGCGGCCGGACGGCGAGCGGATTTGGATCTCCGTCAACGGCGTACCACTGTTCGACCGGGCGGAAGCGATCGAGCGCGTCGTCCTGACTTTCGAAGATATTACACAGCGTCGACGATACAACGACCGGTTGGTCACACTCAACGAACTATCGCAGAACCTGACGGATGCCGAGACGGAACAGGCCGTCAGCGATCTCATCATCGAGACAGCTCGTGAGACGTTGCCGTTCCCGTTGATGGCGATCGCATTGTACGACGAGGAGCACGGACAGCTGCAGTACACGGCCCAGACGTCGGCGGTGTCGGACCTGATCGACGAGGAGTCGCTGTTCAGGTCAGAACGGGGGCTCTCCTGGCAGGTCTTCAGTGAACAGTCGGAGATAGTGTACGATGACCTCCCGGCCCAGGCTGACGTCTCCGCGTCTGAGACGGCGCTGCGGAGTGTGATGATTTTCCCGGTCGGAGAGCATGGCGTCTTTCTCAGTGGGGCGACAACCGCGGACGCGTTCTCGGACACCGACCTGTCCCTCGCCCGGATGCTGGTGGCAAATACGCGGTCAGCACTGGATCGCGTGGCGCGGGAGCAGACAGTGCGGGAGCAACGGGATACCCTTGCCGAGCGGACGGCAGCCTTAGAACGGGTCCAGCGGATCAACTCCACTATCCGGGGGATTACGACGGAGTTGATTCAAGCGTCCACGCGGGAAGAGGTCGTACAGGCGGTCTGTGATCGACTCGCTGACGCCGAGGCGTACCGGTTCGCGTGGATTGGCACCCACGATACCGTGACAGATGACGTCACACCGGAGGCCTGGGCTGGCGTTAAGGAGGGCTTTCTGGAGACAGCTACAGTGACCGCTGACGGGGACGCGGACAGTGACGATCCGACCGGGGCCGCGGTGCGGACGCGGGAGACACGTGTGGAGAACAATCTCGCTGCGGATCCGCCGTTCGAGTCGTGGGAGCAAACCGCGCTTGACCACGGTTTTCAGGCCAGTATCGCTGTCCCGCTTGTCTATCAGGACACCTTGTACGGCGTGCTTACGTTGTTCGCCGATGAACCGGACGTGTTCAACCAGATGGAGGAAACAGTACTGACAGAACTCGGCGAAACGGTCGGGTACGCGTTGAATGCACTGGAACGGAAACGGGCGCTGGTGAGTGAGCAGTCGGTGGAACTGGAGTTCGAGTTACGGAGCGGTAATCCGCCGTTATTCCGGTTTGCCGCCGAGCACGACGGGGAGTTCGAATTCGAGAATATCGTACAGCGGGCGGACGAATCACCGGGGATTTTCTTTACGATCCGCGGGGTTCCG
This sequence comes from Halobacteriales archaeon SW_10_66_29, assembly GCA_003022845.1. Lineage (GTDB taxonomy): Archaea > Halobacteriota > Halobacteria > Halobacteriales > Haloarculaceae > Halovenus. The sequence goes on from PXSF01000005.1 coordinate 3,599, forward strand.
TCGGAGGCGGTGCTGGCGTTCGGCGAGGAGTCGCCCGAGATCGAGGACCTGCTCTTGGTGAGTGATCGGGAGGGCGAACCGCTGTTCGAGACCCAGTTACATGATTCGGCGTTCTTCTCGGCCCTACTTGATCGCGGGGCGATGCCGCAGACGTTGACGGCCACCGGTGACGAGGGATATGCGGTGATTCGTGTCCCGCCAGCGAGTAATATCCGGTCGTTCGTCGAGATGTTCGAGGCGCAGTACGAGGACGTCGAGCTCGTGGGCCGGCGAGAGGTCGATGAGTCGATCAAGACCCAGCAGGAGTTCAAGGCGGAGTTCCGGTCGCAGCTGACCGAGCGCCAGGATGAAATCCTGAAAACAGCATACGTATCCGGTTTCTTCGAATCACCCCGAGCAACGACTGCCCAGGAACTGGCGGAGACACTGGACGTGTCGCAACCGACAGTGAGCCGTCACATCAGGGCTGGCGAGCGGAAACTGTTAGGGATTCTCTTCGACGAGGAGTAGTCCGTGAGTGACGACACGGCAGTAAAAAGTCACGAACGACTCGATCAGTCGTCTTTCCATTTGTCCCGACAGTTCTCATCACAGAACGCGTACACACGGAACCTTCCATCGTCATCCGTCTGTGTAACGAGCGGATGCCACTCCTCAGTCTCGATCTCCTCTCCACAGTTCGCACAGACTTGCGGCTCGTCAGCTCTCTCCGTAGAGCCATTCTGGGTAGCGTCAGTAGTGTTTTCCTGCTCGTTGTCCTGCATGGCTAACTGAGTTCCATACTGCGCTTTTCGACGCGTCACATCCGCAAGCTACGATCGCATCTAATCCTGCTTCAGTTCCGACTCGTCCTGCTCGATAGTGGAAGTGGACGACGTCGGTGTCTGTACGTCCATCGCAGTAACATCGACCTCGCCGTCACTGTGGACGACGACTTCACATTCATCGAACATGAAAACTACCCGGCCGGGACCGCCCTTGCCGCTGGATCGGGAAGAATCGAAGAGGCTGTCCAATGCATCGGGATCGATCACCTCGTAGAGGGGTGGAAGTTCTAACGAAGATTTTTCGCGTGCGTCGGCCACTGCCGAAACTACGCGCTGACTTGCTGTGCTCCCGTCCGATTGGCCGGATCCGATGTCGTGCTGACTCATCCTCTACATCTACAAAAGGAGGGCTCATGCATAGCCGTTCGCAGTAGATAACTGCTTCACACACCGCCCACCCGGGGCTATATATCTACACGAGGTGATCGTGACTGCTATGAATCGTTCCCGTCGTGCCGCCGTCCGGGCATCTCAAAATACACGTCACCGAGAGACAGACGTCAAACCTTTATTTTCCTGCTCGACAACAGGTATCGTATGGTCAAGCGGCAGTGGTCGCGCCGGGACATGCTCAAAAGCGCCGCCGCGGGCGCGCTCGGCATCGGAGTCGGGGCAGCCGTCTACGACCGGATGGACGAGTACATCGTCGGTACCGTCGACGACGATGGAATCGCCGCCGCCGCGTCCGTCTCGGACATCCAGCACGCGCTGATCGATCTCACCGATCTCACCTCGATGACGCTGGTTTGTGGAGTGTTCTCGAAAGCCCGCAGGGATTCGCTGCGCTCCCGGGACGACGTCGCGTTCGTCCAGCGCGACCGGCGACTCCACCACGTCGGGGGGGCCGCCGGCGGGATCGAGCAGGACGGCGCCGGCCAGACGCTCCCCTGGGGGATCGACCGCGTCGACGCCGACATCGCCCACGACGAAGGTGCGACCGGCGACGGCGCCGACGTCGGGGTCATCGACGGCGGCATCGACGACGACCACCCGGACCTCGACGGGAGCCTGGCGGATCCGGACGGCGACGGCGCCCACAGAGCCTGGGAGGAGTGTTCCGGCGACGGCTGCAACTACCCGTGGTCCGACGACGGCGGCCACGGCAGCCACGTCGCGGGGACAGTCGCCGCCGAGGACGACGACAGCGGCGTCGTCGGTGTGGCGCCGGACGCGACGCTGCACGCGCTGAAGGTCTGTGGCGCGAGCGGGGGCTGTCGCACCTCCGCCATCGCCGAGGCTATCCGCCACGCCGCCGACCAGGGCTGGGACGTGATGAACCTCAGCCTCGGGTCGCCACAGGAGTCGCCGGCGCTGCAGGCCGCCGGCGAGTACGCGCTGGAGGCGGGCGTCCTCCCCGTCGCCGCTGCCGGCAACCGCGGCCAGCCGGATTCGGTGGGCTACCCGGCGGCGTACGAGGAGTTCCTCGCCGTCTCCGCGACCACCGTCGAGGACGGGCTCGCGAGGTTCTCCTCGCGGGGGCCGGAGGTCGACATCGCAGCCCCGGGAGCGGGCGTCTGCTCGGCGAGCGTCGGCGGGTACCAGACCCTCGACGGCACCTCGATGGCGTCGCCCCACGTCGCCGGCGCCGCCGCACAGCTGGCCGCCGACGGCTACGCCCACGACGAGGCCCGCGAACGGCTGCTCGATACCGCCGAAGACATCGGGCTGGAGGAAAACGAAGGGGGCGCCGGGCTGGTCGACGTCGCGGCGGCGCTGGGTTACGACTCCGGCGACGACGGCACCGGCGACGGCAGCTGCCCGTCTTGATCGCCAGCCGCCGGGCGGCGCGTGATGCCAGTCGTGAGCGTCGGCTCATATCCACTCGGACGTGATATTTCTTCGCCGGCCGTCCGACGAGTCCCTCACGAAAATGTAGTCGGCTACCAGAGCCTCGCCTGTCGCACCGGTGGATTTTCTGGACTGGGCACCCTACCGCGGACATGGACCGCACCGAGCGTGTGTCGGTAGAGGAGGGCAGTGAACTGCCCGAAGACGCTTCAGCAGGCGCGCTATCCCGGT
>PXSF01000006.1:0-6437 GCA_003022845.1 Halobacteriales archaeon SW_10_66_29
CATCGAGAACGGCTCCGAACTCTCGATGGAGGATGGCGGTGTCACGGAGCTGTCGAACGGCTGTATCTGCTGTGGGCTGCAGAACGAACTCGATCAGGAGGTGATCCTGGATCACTACCGCAATCCTCGAAGGTAGGGCTGCCTCTCGCCGGTTACCTTCTCGCATACAGGCGAGAACACTTCCTGTAGCGACGAACTCACGTTCGACCTCAGACTCGCCGAGGACGGTGAAACGATACCTGTGCGTGTCCGATCCGGTTGAAGCGATGGCCCTCAACCGGTAATACCAACCGTTTCTAACTCCTCAGCGGAGAACTCGGCGCGGAGTTGTTCTAACGAGTGCTCTTCGAGGACCTCCGAACGCTCTTCGTCACTCATCTCGGTCAGGTCGCTGAAGCAGTGGCACATTGCAACCGTAGGTAAGGGCCACAGCTACTAAACCCCTGTTAGCACGCTTCTGAGGCTTATGTAATACCGTATTTGAGGTGATAATGATTGGCAACTCCAGGGCCCACATTAGTTATCTAGTCACGGATTAGTAAAGAGAGCGAAGACCTAGTGAGTATTTATTAACTATACATTCTAAAATCATAGCTCTTATTACTTTGCTTGATAGAATTAACAACAGATGCCTCGATACACCCGACGACGCCTCGTCGCAACCGGAATCGGACTTGCCACCATCGGCTCCCTCGCTGGCTGTCTCTCGAACGACACCGGCTCCAATGACTCAGGTGGAAGCGAGCCGGAAGCACGGTCTTCGTTCTTCGTCTTCGGGGACCTGGCCAGTCAGGTTGCAGGCGACACCGCGACCGCAGAGACGCTCGTCCCGATCGGCCAACACGGCCACGGGTGGGAACCAGCCCCCCAGATCCAGGGAACGGTCCTCGAATCTGACCTCTTCCTTTACGGGATGGAGGGCTTCCAGCCGTGGGCTGACGACCTCGTGACGAGCCTCCGTGACGACGACACCGACGTCGAGATCGTATCCGCCGGTGCCGGAATCGAACTCATCGAAGGTAGCCACGACCACGGTCACGAAGAAGAGCACGAAGGAGAACACGAGGAAGGCCACGAAGGCGAGGACGAACACGGCCACGTTGGAGAGACCCCCTGGGAGTGGGCCGGCCTCTACCACCTCGAAGCCGGCTCCTACACGTACACGTTCCACGAGGGACCCGATCCGGAGATGCAGCTAGCCGTTATCGCAACCGAAGAGAGCGGCGACCACGGCATTCACCACGTCGAGGAGACTGCAACCACTCTCTACGGCGACCACGACACCCACACGCCAATAGAAGACGGCGGGACACTCACGCCGTCCAGTGAATCGCTGTACCACCTCCGATTCGCGGACTCTGGCGAGACGACGTTCACCCTTGACGTCGGAGCGGAGGGCCACTACGTCCTCTTCGCTCAGCACGCTCCCGCGGAGTTCGACGCGACACTCACCGACGGCAGTGGGTCGGCCATCGAACCCGAGGTGACTGAGAGTGCGGGCGGGCACGACCACGAGGGTGAAGGCGAGCACGACCACGAGGAAGAAACACACGAGGGAGAAAGCGATCACGAAAGCGAGGAGGGACACGGCCACGACCACTCCGGCGGAACGGACCCCCACTTCTGGCTCGATCCAGCACGGGCAAAACAGGCCGTCGGCAACATCCGGAGCGGGTTCATCGATATCGACAGCGACAACGCCAGTACGTACGCCGAGAACGCCGAGACGTACCGTAGTCGCCTCGACGAACTCGACGGATCGTTCCAGTCCGCGCTGGAGAGCGCCTCGAAGGATATCGTGTTCGTCGCCGGCCACAACGCTTTCCAGTACCTCGGCCAGCGCTATGGCTTCGAAGTCCAGACGCTGACGGGACTGTCACCGGACGACCAGCCGACCCCGAAGGACATCGAGCGGGCCCAGGAGATCATTGCCGAGCACGACCTCCAGTACGTCTGTGCGGACCCGCTCGAATCCCGGACGGCGGCGAACCAGCTCGTCGAAGAAACCGACGCTACCGAAGTCCTCCCGCTGACGCCGATTCCCGGGCAAACCCAGGAGTGGGCCGACGAGGACTGGGGCTACGTCGAGATCATGGAAAACATCAATCTCGAGACGCTGAAGCAGGCGCTCGACGCAAAATGAGCGACACCACGTCTGGCGACACGGAACCGGAGTGGGACGGGAACGCCGAGCCCGGTCCGTCCGAGAGCCCTCGTTCGGGATTGATGGCACTGGTCGTCGGCCCGGCGGAGAGACCCGTCTGTACGATCTATCCGCCGGACGTGGCCGTTCCGTATCGGACGACGACCTGGATTACGGCGTACGGGAACTCGTTCGTCGACCTCGACGACTACCGATGACGGCAGCAACAACGGAGAAGGGACGGTCGCCGGAGCCACTCATCAGCGTCGACGACGTCACGTTCGCCTACGGCGAGATTCCAGTTCTCGAGTCGGTGTCGATCGAGGTCGAACCCGGGTCCTTCCTCGGGTTGGTCGGGCCGAACGGGAGCGGCAAGAGCACGCTGCTCGACCTGATGCTCGGCCTGCGCCGGCCCAATGAGGGAACGGTTTCGCTGTTCGGCGAACCCGCCCATGAGTTCGACGCCGGCGAGCGAATCGGCTACGTCCCACAGGACACGACGAAAACGGCGCGCGAAATGCCAGTCACGGTTCGAGAAGTGGTCGAGATGGGGCGTTACCCGCGGCGGCTCTTCGGCCGGTTCTTGGCAGCGGACCGGCGAGCGGTCGAAGAGGCACTGGAACAGGTCGGAATCGCAGACCTCGCGTCGCGGCGGGTCGGCCGACTGTCCGGTGGCCAGCGACAGCGGGTCTTCATCGCCCGTGCGCTCGCGTCGGAGGCCGACCTGCTCGCACTCGATGAACCGACGGTCGGCGTCGATGCCGAATCCAGAGAGGAGTTCTACAGCCTCCTGCACGACCTGAACGCGACCGGACTGACCGTCATCCTCATCGAGCACGACATCGGCGTTGTCACCACCTACGCGACGGATATCGCGTGTCTCAACCGCCAGCTGTACTTCGACGGTGACCCGAGCGCGTTCGTCGAAACGGACGCCCTCGCGCAAGCGTACGGGACCGACCAGCACGTCCTCCACCACGACCACTGACCATGATGCAACCCTCCCCTCTGGACGCCAGCGTGCCGTTCGGCGAAGCGACCACGGTTCTATGGATCGATGGCATACTCCTCGACGGCGTCGAATGGTTCCTCGACCACGTCTTTGGCGCCGGAATGGACCTGTTGGCGGACCTACTAGGGACGCCGATGCTCGGGTATCCCTATATGCAGCGGGCCTACCTCGCTGCGGTGTGTATTGCCGTCATCGGGCCGCTCGTCGGGACGTTCCTCGTCTATCGAGAGATGGCGATGATCGGCGACACCCTCGCACACACTGCCTTCGCCGGTGTCGCCGTCGGATTGTTCCTCAATTCGGCCCTCTCGCTCACGCTGTCCCCGCTGCTCACCGCGTTCGTGGTCGCAGTCGTTACGGCACTACTCGTGGAGCTGCTCGTCGAACACGCCGGGGCGTACAGCGACACCTCGCTGGCGATCGTCCTGACAGGGGGGTTCGCCGTCGGCAGTATCCTCATCACTGCGACCGACGGCGGTATCGCGGTCGGTATCGACGCCTACCTCTTCGGCAGTCTGGCGACCGTCTCGACGGAGAACGTCGCTATCCTCGTGGTGATGAGCGTCCTCGTCGGCAGCCTCGTCACGCTGGCGTACCGGCCCCTCCTGTACGTCACGTTCGACGCGACGGCCGCCCGCGCGGCGCGGCTCAACGTTCGGCTGTACAAACGCCTCATGGTCGTGCTCACGGCACTGGTCGTCGTCAGCGCGATGCAGATCATGGGTGTCATCCTGGTCGCTGCGATGCTCGTCGTTCCGGTCGCCGCCGCGGCGCAGGTCGCCGGGAGTTTCAAGCAGTCCATCCTGCTGGCGATCCTCGCTGCCGAGTTCGCGGCGATAGCCGGTGTGACACTATCGTACGTCTACGGGATCGCAGCCGGTGGCTCGATCGTCGTCGCGGCCATCGCCGTGTACGCCGTCGCCCTCGGCTTCCAGGGGCTGGCGCATCGTCTCCCGGCCGTTCGACGGCTCCGCAGCCACCGGCCCGGCCAAACCCGAGAAGGGCTCGAAGCTGATGGAGGTGAGCGAGAGTGACCGTCGACGGACCGGACGCCGATCACACGTCAAGCGGCCCACAGACCTACGAGTACGTGATCATCGGTGGCGGTATTCACGGAACCTGCCTGGCGAACTATCTCCTCGCCGAGGGGGAGTACAGCCACCAAGACATCTGTCTCGTTGAACCGCGCGAGCAGTTACTCGCGTCGTTCGCGACGAAGGCCCGTCAGTGCGGAATGCGAACGCTCCGGTCGACGTTCGTTCACCACATCGGCACAGAGCCGTTCTCACTGGAATCATTCGCGGAGGGGGCGGGTCGGGAGGGCGAACTCGTCTCGACGGAGAACTATCCGAATCGACCGACGCTGGACCTCTTTCTCGACCACGCTCGATACGTCATTGACCGGCGTGATATCGACGAGTGTCACCTCCAGTCGAGTGTAACGGGAGTTGCCAGGACTGGGGCGGGTGACAGACTCGAAGTACAGACGACCGTGGGGACGCTCGAAGCTCGCAACGTCGTTTTGGCCATCGGACTCGGTGGCCAGCCGACGGTCCCGGCGTGGGCGACATCGCTCCCAGACGACGCCCCGCTCGTACACGTCTGGGATACCGGGTTCGACCCGACGACAGCAGCGAAATTTGCGGGACCGGCGTTCGTCGTTGGCGGCGGCATCACCGCTGGGCAACTTGCCTGCAACCTCTCGGAACACACTGATGTGACGCTCCTGTCGCGTCACGACCTCGAGATCGAACTGACCGAAGCCGACCCGTATTGGATCAACTGGCGACACATCGAACAGGAGATTCACACGCTCCCGCCGGGGTCGAAAGCCCGTCTCGACCGGATCCGAGCCGCCCGCAACGACGCGACGATTCCGCCGTACGTCGAACGTCGACTCGACGAAGCTCGTGACTGTGGCGACCTCGAAATCCGGCGCGGGGAGATCACGTGTGCACGCGCGACAGACGACGGATTACTCGTGCGGTTCGACGACGGCACGACGGCAGCGAATGCGCAGGTCGTCCTCGCGACCGGACTCGATCCGGTCCCGGAGCACCCCTTGGTGGGATCCGTCGCCGAGTCGTTGTCACTCCAACGCGGTGCCGAGGGGTTTCCCGTCCTCGACGACCGGACACTCGCCTGGCAACGGACCGACGGCACCGATTCCTCGGTCTACGTCTCGGGAGCGCTCGCAGAACCCAGCGTGGGTCCGTTCGCCCGGAACATCGTCGGTGCCCGTCGAGTCGCAGAACGCCTCCTCGCGTCACGACACAGGGCTGGTTCACAGAGAGCACCGTCGGCTCCGAGAGGGAGGTCCTGAAATGCCGTCGAACAACCAGGTACTGAGCCGCGCGCTCAGTGGTTCTCGTGGATGTGGTTGCGCAGCGAATCGGTGTCGTCGAACTTCTCGTCGCACTCGGCACACGTGTTGTGGTGAAGCGCGACGTGCTGGGTTACGCCGGCAGCACTCTGGAACTGTGCATCGCAACTGGAGCAGGTGTACGACATTACATTAACAACTGAGGTGCTAAGTCACTAAAAGGGTTATTAAAAAGTGGGTCGGCAGAGTTGCTATGCAGTATTAATTTGCTCACGAGAGTAACTAATGACCCGCCAGCGGGTTCGACGCGATACGCCGGTTAGGACCGTGTAATCGGTCTGAGTGACGCACTCATCGAACTGATCGAGGAGCTTGCGCAAGCCCTCATAGCTCCAAAGATTCATAAAGTTAGATTCTAAATGATAAACGCATGAAGAGACGTAATTTATTAACTTTAGTTGGTACTGGGGTTATCGGAGTTGTTATAGGGTATATTGGAAGCGATTCGCTAGATATTGATATCACATCGGACAAAACAGATTATTATAATCATCAAATACGTGTGTGGAACAATAGGGAAACAGCCCAGGAGATTAAAGTTGAATACGAACTCGATGGGACTGAAAATAAATATGGTCCAAAACAAATGAAACCAGATAGCGGGTGGAATGTAGATAACATTAATAATAGGGGAGAATTGACAGTAAAATTTTACTTAGAGGGAAATATAGTATGGCAAAACACTCATGATATCCCAACACCACATGGAAAAAATGGTTACTCTATGGTAGGAATTTCACTCCATCAAGACGAAGAAATCGAAACCCATCTTTTAGTAACAGACTGACATTTGGTCTACTCAACCGTTCCGATTTTCAGTAGTCTGTGGTACCAATCAGCAGTGATCGGTACTGCGAGCGGCTGGGCCTCGCTCTCGAGTTGACCACCATCTATTTTCG
>PXSF01000006.1:6536-12321 GCA_003022845.1 Halobacteriales archaeon SW_10_66_29
GACGCACTGGTGAAAAAACCAGCCCCCGGAGCGAAAGTAACTCAGAATCACTGCCGGATACTACGTGATACTACCACATTTCTAACAGTTGCGCAACCCCACAGCACACAAATTATATGAGAGCGGGTGGGGGCTTGCAGCACCACAACTCCTGCTCTCCCGACAGCAATCCCGGAAGAACCACCTTTTTCCCAGTCGACGCCGAGCGCACGACCATGCCATCGCGGAGTGAACGATTGGTCGGGCTCGCACTGTCGCTGTTCGGGTTCGGACTGTTGCGGCCGCTGAGCCGGCGGTTCGACGAGACGGACGTCAGGCGCCACGGCCTGAAGTGGCTCCCAGCAGCACTCGTTGCGGTGTACGTGAAACTCGTCGAGGGACGCGACGCGGCCTCTGTCGGGCTGCGCTGGGACGGCCCGCGAACCTTCCTGCGCCGCGTCGCCGTCGGCCTGGCGGTGATGCTCGGCGCGAACGTCGTCGTCCAGCCGCTGCTTGACCGCATCGACGACGGCGGGGAGTTCGCGGCCGACGTTTCGGCGTTCACCGAACTGGGGTACGGCGAGCGCCTGTTCGCTGCGCTGACCGCCGGCGTGACCGAGGAGCTCCTGTTCCGGGGGTACGCGTTCGAACGGCTGGAAGAATGGAGCGACAGCGACGGGGTCGCCGCCGCTGTCTCGACGGCCGTCTTCGTGCTCCTGCACCGCGGCGAGACCTGGAGCTGGCAGTCGGTGCTGCGGATCAGCCAGCCCGCCGCCATCACGACGGCGCTGTACGCGCGCTGGCGGGACCTGCTCGCACTGATGACTGTCCACGCACTCAACGACGCCATCGGGCTGTTGTTAGTTGAACAGTTCGAGGAATCGTAGTTACTGGAATCGAGACTGTTGGAGTTGTCACTGTCAAGACCGCCACAGCGTCAAAGAAAGCCCTCGGCCGCCTGGCGGCTCACGCTGAGCGGGATACCCTCGCTCCCGTCGGTCGCTCGGGTAGCTTGCTTGGCTGGCAGAAACGAACTGGAGGATTGGCGCAGCTTTTTGCCGTTCCAGGGGCAACGAACGCCGATGAGTACGCAGAACGGCATCGTGATCCACATCACGAGCGGCGAGCGCGAAGACTGGGAGATGGCGCTGCGGAACATCCTCAACCTGGCGCGGGACGAGTCGTTACCGACACCCGCGGACACGATGCGAGTCGTCGTCAACGGCGAGGCGGTCAAATTTCTCCTCGAAACCGCAACCGGGGCGCCGGAGGTCGTCGAGATGGCCGAGGCTGGCGTCCGGCTGCAACGAAAAGGGCACGCCTACCTGAAACTCCCGTAGTGGCCCACCGCAGGCGGCCTCTCCGCAGGAAGTGACTCACCTCAGGTGCCCACAGAGGAACTCGCACACCCGGTCGGCGGCTTTCGCCTGCTGGCCGACGAAGAAGTGGTCGGCCGGCAGCCCCACCACCTCGTAGCCGAGTTCGCGGGCGCGCTCGACGACCGGCTCCCAGTCGGCCGTGTCGTCGCGCTCGCCGTAGACCACCTGCACCGGACACTCGATCCGGTCGAGCGCGGCCACGACGTCGCCGTCGTCGGCCACCTGCGCGGCGGGCGCGAGCGCCGACAGGACGTCCGGCGTGGGCCAGTTACCGTCCGGAACCGCAGCCAGCAACGCCATCGCGCCGCCGAAGCTGAACCCGAACAGCCCGACCTGCTCGTAGGGCTCGGCGGCCCAGGCGAGCGCGTTCCGGACGTCGGTCCGCTCGCCGCGCCCCTCGTCCCAGGGGCCGTAGTCGAACCGCAGGCAGTCGATCCCGCGCCCGGTGACGGCGTCGCTGACCCCCTGCAGGCGGCTGTCGTGTCTGTCCCCGCGCATCTGGGGGTGTGGCGGGCAGGCGACGACCACTGACTCGGCCTCCCCAGCGGCGGTGTCGGCGCTGTCGAGCGATGCACGGACGTCGCGGCGCCCGGGAATCCGGATGCGTTCGGTCACACGTACGTAAACGGATGTAAGAATTTTAAGTTTCGCGGGCTCGTGAGGGGAAGCATGGGCATCCTCTCGCGCGCATCGTACGTCATCCGGTCGAAAGTCAACGCCCTCCTCAACAGGGCAGAAGACCCCGGTCAGACGCTCGATTACTCCTACGAACAGCTCCGGGACGAACTCCAGAACGTCAAACAGGGCATCGCCGACCTCACCACGCAGAAAAAGCGCCTCGAAATCCAGAAGCGCCGCCTCGAGGAGAACGTCGAGAAACACAACGAGCAGGCGCGCAAAGCCGTCGAGCAGGACCGCGACGACCTCGCGCGGAAGGCACTGGAGAAAAAAAAGCAGAAGATGAACCAGATCGAGAACCTGGAGGGCCAGATCGCCGATCTGGAGCGCAAGCAGGACAACCTCATCGAGCAGAAAGATCAGCTCCAGCGCCAGATCGAGGAGTTCCGCACCCGCAAGGAGACGATGAAGGCCCGCTACGAGGCCGCCGAGGCCAGCGCCCGCGTCAACGAGGCGATGACCGGCGCCGGCGACCAGATGGAGGACATCGCACGCACCATCGAGCGCGCCGAGGAACGCACAGAGGAGATGGAGGCCCGTTCCGCGGCGCTGGACGAACTCCGCGAGTCCGGCGCGCTGGAGAACGCCGTCTCGGACAAGAGCAGCCTCGACCGCGAACTCGAGGAGCTGTCGACCGACGCCTCCGTCGACCGCGAACTGGACACGCTCAAGTCCGAAATGGGCAAAGACGAGGCCGAGGCCGACGCGGCCGAGGGCGAGGACCTCGACGCCGACCTCGAAACCGACCCCGCCGAGGACGTCAACCTGGAGGACTTAGAGAAGGAGGTCTCCGAGTCCGAGGTCGACGCCGAACTCGAAGAGATGAAAGAGGAGGAGTAGCCCGCCCGGGGCCGCCGCGGGATGCGACTGCTCGTTTTTCACGCCGACTTGTTCCGGTTCGACACCGACGACGGCACCGACGCGACTGCCACGGGGACAGACACCGCCGAGCGCGAGGACTGCCTCGCCGCCTTCGTGACCGTCGAAACGGGCGACGAAACCGCCCCGGACGCGATCGTCGCCGACGCGCGGGACGCGATTCTCGACCTCGCCACGACGCTCCGGGCCGCCGACGTCGTTCTCTACCCGACCGCGACCCTCGGCGACGACCCCGCCGACGCCGAAACGGCCGGCCGGGTGCTCGCGGCGCTCGAAGACGACCTCCGCGACGGCCGCGAGAGCGACGACAGGCCCGCCGTCGTCCGCGCCCCGATGGGCTGGAACACGTCGTTCGTCCTGGCCGCGAAGGCGCACCCGCTCGCCGAGCAGTCCCGGCAGATCACTGCAGCCGACGCGACGCGCGACTCGCCCGGGACCGACTGCGCAGAGCAGGAGATCCTGTTCCCCGATAGGTCCAGACAATCACTCGAAGCGTTCCACAACGCCGGGACCGACGCCGGAGCGACTGCCGACCCGCTGCGGACGCTTGCCGACCATCTCGTCCGGCACCAGAACGACGAACAGCACGGCGACAGTCGCGAGTACTGGGCGACAGCGCGGGAGTCGGGGCTGCTCACCCCCGCCGACGGCAGCGCAGCGACTCCCCGACTCACACCACAGGGAACGTTCGTCCGGGACGCCATCGCCGAGTACGTGCGGGCGGTCGCTATGGATGCCGGAGCGGTGCCGATCCATCCGGCCACGGACCCGACCGACGAGAGCCGGACACCCGTCGACGCTGTGTCGCCGCCGCCGATCCGCCCCGCGGTGCTGTCGGCGCTGGAGCGCAGGGAGTCGACGGGGCCGGCACGGAGCGTCGTGTGTACCGCGACACGGGTGGCGGCAGCCGACGCCGACCGGTCGGGACAGCCACGGGGCACTGCGACGACGCCGGAGGTGTGGACGAGGGCGGCGGACCGCTCGGCGGCACGGACGGCGCTTGCGGCCCAGGCCGACGTGGTCCGGCGGCTGGCACGCGCCTGCGCACTCGACACCGTCCCGCTGCTCCGGGTTCGCGCGTCGTTCGCGGCCGAGAACCGGGCGTGGACCGACCGCCTCGTCGAGACGCTCGACGGGCCGATGGTGGTCGAACGCCGACGGGGGACACGCGGCGAGTGGCCGGTCGCGCTCGCGTTCGTGGCCGCCGTCGCCGGGCAGCCGGTAGAGACGGGGACGGTCTGGCTCCGTCCCGGCGACGGCCGCGTGGCAGGCGAGGGGGCCGGGAGCGGCGATGAAGCGATGGCTCCCGGCGCACTGCTGTGCTGTACGCCGGTCGGGGCGATCGAACGGGCGACTGCGACGGTCGGGGCACGGGCGACGACGCGGGACCCGCCGCGGCTGCCGACGTGGCTCGCCCCGACGCAGGTCCGGCTCGTCCCGACCGACCCGGACGAGTTCCGCGAGCGCTGCCGGGAGATTGCGGCTGCACTCGAAGCGACGGCGGTCAGGGTCGACGTCGACGACCGCGACCTCTCCGTCGGCGAGCGCCTGGGCCGCGCCGACGCCGACTGGCTCCCCTACGACGCCGTCGTCGGCAGCCGGGAAGCCGACGGCAAAACCCTCGCAGTGACCGTCCGCGAGACGGGCGAACAGATCGACCTGACAGCCCCGGAACTCGGCGACCGGATCCACGAGGAGGTCGGCGACCGCCCCCGGAAGCGCCTGTATCTCCCGAAGTTCCTGAGCGAGCGCCCGGCCAGCCGTCAGTAGCTGCCGGCCGACCGTTCCAGGGTGCTACCACCGGCTCTACGGACCTCGCCCCTGGCGGACTGAAAGGGCGAGGCGGGCTCGCGGAGCGGAGCGACGCTGAGCGGGCCCTATTCGAGTGAGCGGCGGGCGGTCGACCGAAGGGAGACCGCCGAATGAGCGAGCGGGGAGCGAAGCGACCCGTGAGCAGCGAACGAGAATATCCCGTTCAGCGGGCGCGAGCGCGCCGAGGGCTTTCTGCGTCGCGTTGGTCGTGTCAGCAACCGTTCCTAGCGAAGCGCCGGGGACTCCCCAAACCACAACAGTCCACCCGAAAACAACCACTCAACCCAAACTCACTTCCTCGACCACTTCCGGCGAGTCGTTCGCGGGGTCGTTGACGGCCGTCGACACTGGGTAGGAACCCATCCGGTCGGCCGGGAACGGCTCCAGCAGCGACTGCGCCTCCTCCGGCGGCGCACGCAGCCACCGCTCCTCGTCCTCTTCGGGCAGAATCACCGCCATCCGGTGGTGGAGTTGCTCCACCACGGCGTTGGGCTCGGTCGTGAGGATCGTAAACGTCTCGACGACATCCGGATCGCCCGCGTCGTCACCGTCACCGCCGGCAAAGGCGTCCAGCCCCGTCTGGGTGGTCGGCGGCTGCCACTGCGCCCAGAGGCCGGCCATCGCGAACGGCTCGTCGTCGGAGAGCGTCACGCGGTAGGGCTGCGTGCCGCGGTCGGTCTCGGTCCACTCGTAGAACCCGTCGGCGGGCACCAGACACCGGCCGGCAGCCAGCGGCCCGTCGGTCTCCTGCCGAAACGCCGCCCGGAAGCTGGCTTTCCCCGCGACGGTCTCCGCCCTGGCGTTGATGTGGCCGCCGTCGTCGCGGCTGTCGGCCCACGACGGGATCAGGCCCCACTCCATGTGCTGGAGCGTCTCGGCCTGCTCGTCGGCGATCACCGGCATCGACTGGCTCGGGGCGGCGTTGTACCGCGGCTCGTACCCCTCGACGCTCCGGAGATCGAACCGCTCGGCCAGATCCTGGGGCGGGACGAACAGGCTGTAGCGCCCGCACATGGTCACTCCCGGGAGTCGTGGTAGCGGTCGAGGTACTGGTCGGC
>PXSF01000006.1:12358-23161 GCA_003022845.1 Halobacteriales archaeon SW_10_66_29
TGTCGTGCTCGGCGGCCGCCGCGACCGTCCGCTCGACGGCGTCGAGGAACTGCTCGGACTCGAACTGGCCGAACACGCCGAGGCGGGCCGAGAGGTCCGCCGGGCCGATGAACAGGCCGTCGAGCCCGTCGATGGCCGCGATCTCCTCGACGTCTTCGAGGGCGCCCTCGGTTTCGATCTGGAGGATCGTCGCGATCGACTCGTTGGCACGGTCGAGGTACTCGCCGAGGGACCTGCCGTACTCGGAGGCGCGACTGCCCGCGACGCCGCGAACCCCCTCCGGGGGGTACTGGGTCGCGTCGACCGCGGCCTCAGCCTCGTCGAGGGACTCGATCTGCGGGACGACGATCCCCCGCGGGTCCAGGTCGAGCAGGCGACGGATCTCCGCCCCGTTGTTCTCGCTGACGCGGACGATCGGAACCGTTCCGGCGTCCGCGGCTTCGACAGCACGGATTCCGACACCGATGTCCTCGATGGTGTTCTCGGAGTGTTCGCCGTCGAAGACGACGAAGTCGAAGTCGGCGTGTGCGAGGTGCTCGGCCACTGTCGGGTTGCCGATGATCGACCAGACGCCGACCAGCGGCTCCCGGTCGCGCAACCGCGTCGCGAAACTCCCTTCCATGGCCTCTGTTGGGGTTGCTGGGCGTATAACCGCTTTGGGTGAGAGGTTCCGGTTTGGGTTCGGAGTATGGGTGATACGACAACCGCTGATACGGTCGTTCGTGAGTATTTTCGGGACTGCCTCGTCATATCGGGCGTTTGCCGGGCTGTGGCGAACGAACTGTGACACCGTAGCGGTAACGAATCACGAACGACCGTATAACAGGAACCTCTTGAGATTCCGTCAAATGCTGGTCGTGTCCCCGGTGTGGTGCGACCGGCCAGACCTGCAAATCACCCGATCACCATACTGAACTGTGGTGGAGTCACGGGAACCACCAGAGCAGTTCGTCGGCGACCCTGATCGTCCCCCGGGTGACCGGGAACGGCTTGCCGCCGCGGCGGACGCAGACGGCGGCGGCGACCAGCGCCCCGACGAACGAGAGCACGCTGAGGGCGACAAGGTACGGGAGCAACTGCTCCAGGCGGTCCGCGAACACCAGCACGCCGAACGCGAAGATGACCAGGGGAACGAGCAGCGCGTCTACCACGGCCAGCAGCGCATACCCGATGACCTTCCCGACGTTCACGGGGACCTGATCGGAGGCCCGCGCAAAAATTCTGCCGGCTCGTACTGTCGGACATGAGTACGTGGAGATTTCCACCCCGGAACCGTGCTGAAACGCGTGAATACACCGGTTTGGGTGTCTTGCCAGTCCACAGAGTCACGTCCGACAGTATCAGTTCTGGAGGGCTTCCTGGAGCGTGTCCGCGAACTCACAGACGTCCTCGAGCTCCGCTTCGATCTCCGCCAGCCGGTCCTCGACGCCGTCGGTCGCTTCTTCGTCGAGCCGCAAGAGCTCCGCCCCGAGTTCCTCGACGGTCCCGGTGACTCCCGACAGCTCGGCGGACACCGCGTCGACCTCCTCCCTGACGGTCTCCAGTCCCTCCTGGACCGACGACAGGTCTTTCTCCAGCGACGACATGTCCTCGTCCAGCGACGACAGGTCCTCCTCCAGCGACGACAGGTCCTCCTCCAGCGACTCCAGTTCCGACTCGTGGTCGGCGACGGTCGACGTGAGTTCGTCCAGGTCCGCAACGTCGCCCTGTAGCTCCGCCAGTTCCGCGACCGTCGATTCGAGGGTCCGGAGGTCGTCCTCGAACGCGTCGAGCCGGGTCTCGACGGTCTCGGTCAGCTGTTCGGCCGTGCCCCCCTCGTCGAGGAACTCCTCGACGGCGTCCGCGTACGCCTCGAAATCGGACAGTTTGGCCTGGAGCTGCTGGAGGCGTGCGTCGACGCTCCCCCGCGGCTGGACGCCGCCGAGCTCCCGCTGCAGATACCGCCGGTTCTCCGCGGAGACGTTCCCGACCCGCAGCTCCGCCACCAGCCGGTCGGCGAGCGACTCCCCGTCTGTCGGATCGATCGACGTTTCGTCGTCGGCCGTCTCTCCCGTCGCCGGCTCGTCAGCCGTCCTTCTCGTCGCCGGCTCGTCGGCCGTCCCTTCCGTCGCCGGCTCGTCGGGTAAGTCGTCGTCGGCAGCGGCGGCCGCGGCCCCGTTGCCGCCCCACCGTGCGACTTCCCTGTCCACGTCCGTCGTGTCCTCGTCGTCGGCGGGGTCGTCCTCGCCGTCCGACCCGGCCGACCGGGTGAACGTCCCGGCGCGTGCGGGCAGGCTGGCCGGGTCCGGGACTTGGACGTCGAACGCGTCCGGTTCGTCGACCAGCCGCTCGATGTCGTACTTCTGGTCGGGCCGCAGCGCGAACACAGCCCGCTCGCAGCCGTCGGGTTCGACGGTCCCCCTCCAGACGAGTTCCTCCGCAGTCAGCGACCAGTTGTCCCGGCCGAGGTCCGTGTGGAAGCCGATGTCCTCCGGCCCGATCCCCTCCGGCAGCACCTCGGCGACCCGGACCTCCACAGCCGTCGATCGGTCCGACTCGAACTCGTAGACGATCGAGGGCAGCGGGAACTCGTCGTCCTCGTAGTACTTCTCCAGCTGTACCCCGTCCCTCCGTGCGCGCAGTTCTGATGACATCGCTCGGTAGTGCCGGGCGCCGTCACCCCCAGCGGCGCGGCGCCCTGGCTGGTTGCTCCGCTGTGGCTCTGGACGGTGATACACCGGCCACTACATCTTAATCCTTTGACCAGCTTCACCGCGTGAAGTTACGCTCGGAGAACAGCTTCGGCGCGCCGCCGAGTTCGCCGGCCTGCTGCTCCGCGGCGACAGACTCGTACGTCTCCTCGTCGACGTCGAACGCCCCGGTCCGGAGCGGCCTGGCGCCGTACGCGGCGGCCAGCGACGGGAGGTCGTACCCGGTCGTCGTCGCCGGCGTCGGCGGGGATCAGTCGGGCATTTTGTTGTCGTGACTCCACGCAGAACGCTGAAAACAGTGTCGGAAAGACAGCCATTTAGCCGTCGGCGGGGAACGGGCGGTATGTTCGAGACGCGACCGGACCGGGGGAGTGAGGTGGTGCTCGTCGGACGGTCGAACGTGGGGAAGTCGACGCTGATGCGGGAGCTAACGGGCCACAACTTCGACACCGGCCGGCGGCCGGGCGTCACCCGCCAGTCCGCGAGGAGATCAAAACCGACATCGTCCGCTACATCGAGGCGCACGCCGGGAAGATTCTGGTGGGCATCCTCGTCGTCGACGGGAAGGCCGTCGTCGACATCATCGACCGCCACAGCGGGCCGGACTCGATCCCCCACGACGTGGAGCTGTTTCAGTTCCTGCGCGACGTGGGCATCCCACCGGTGATCGCGGTGAACAAGATGGACAAGGTCGACGACCGCGACGACCGGCTTGAGGAGATCTGCGACCGGTTCGGCCTCCTCCCCCCCTGGCAGCAGCACCGCGACACCGTCGCGCCGATCAGCGCCAAGCGGGGCAGCATCGACCCGCTGACCGGGGCCGTCCGCGAACACCTCCACGAGGCGGGTCGCGACGACCTGTTTGCGTTCTTCTGATACTGCCGGACGTGACTCTGTTACTTCGAGTGATGCTCAGACTGGAGTTTTCGGTTGTCTCAGATGCTGAGCGCTATCCGGGTGGGAACGAAATCACGTCCGGCAGTATGACGCTGGCGCTGTTGGCACTCTCGGTTGCAACGATCCAGCAGCCCAGTCAAAACAGCTGTCGGTCAGCGCGCCGACGGCGGGCCGGCAACGACGATCAGGCGACGTTGAACCCTTTGTCGCGGAGGAAATCCTCGACGCGACCGAGGTGGTTGCCCTGGAGCTCGATCTGGTCGTCGTCGACTGTCCCCCCACACGCGAACTTCGACTTCAGGTCCGAGGACAGGCTGTCCATGTCGACGTCGTTCGGATCGAAGCCCTCGATGATCGTTACCTCTTTTCCGTAGCGGCGCTCGTCGATGCGGATGGTGATCTCCTGGGAGTCTTTGGCCACGTCCTCGCAGACGCAAAGCTCCTCGGGTAGCCCGCACGTCGAGCAGACTTCCGACATTACAGATCGGTTTTACGAAACGGACCTATTAAACACTGTCGGGACTGCCCGTAGGACGCGGGGACCGCAGCCCCGTCGAACGGTTCCCTCGTAGGCACTCTTTACCGGTCCTCGCGGATGCTCCCGACGAGTGAGACGGCTTCGTCGGCGGCCGTCTTCGAGACGTCGCCGGCGTAGCGGGCGCGCTCGCGCAGTTCCGCGACGCGGCGGGCGCGCGGCCCGGCGTCGATGGCGTCGAGGTACTGGCGGACCGTCTCGCCGTCGCGGCGGGGCCGGTGGCGGCGTTCGAGCAGCAACAGCAGCCGCTCGTGTGCCCGCTCGAGGTCGGTCGCCGGATCGCTGCGGCGCTGGTAGCGGATCCGCGCCGACTGCGAAACCCGCTGGACGACCCGGCTCTGTCGCAGCCCCGCGACGGCGCCGATCAGCGCGACGGCGCCGAGTGCGAGCTGTTCGTGTGGCGGTAGCGGCGGCCCGCCCGACCCCCCGGCGCCCTCGTCGATGTCGGTCGCGTTCGAACTGCCGTTGCCGGGGCGCCCGCCGAGTGCGACGTCCTCGAACGCCGGGTCGATCTCGCTGACGTCGCCATCGCGGCCGCCTTCGGCGCCGGGCACCTGCTGGATGGCGGGGTTGTTCGCGGCCGCGGGGTTGCTCGTGGGCCCCTCGGTGCCGTTTCGCTCCTCGGTCGGCACCTCGATCTCGCCCGGCCCCGACTCCTCGGGCTCGGTCTCCCCGGTGTCGACCGTGTCCGACCCCGACGCCCGGGCGTTCTGGATCGCCGCCTGCTCGACCTGCTGGCGCGGGTTCGGCGGCGTCGGGTCGAACGACACCCAGCCGACGTCGGGGAAGTACACCTCGACCCAGGCGTGGGAGTTCAGCCCGCGGACGGCGTATCGGTCGTCCCCGACCGGCTCGCCGGCGTTGTACCCGACCGCCATGCGGGCGGGGATCCCCTGCGAGCGCAGCATCGTCGCCATCGTCGTCGCGTAGTAGGTGCAGTACCCCGCCTCCATCTCGAAGAGGAACGAATCGGCGATGTTGCCGTCCGGGCGGTTGACCGAAAGCGAGTACTCCTTGTTGGTCCGCAGCCACTGCTCGATCAGCCGCGCCGCCTCGTAAGGGGTGTCGGCCGCCGAGACGAGTTCCGCGGTCTGCTTGCCCACGCGGTCGGGCGTGCTGCTCGGGAGCTGCGTGTACCGCTCGACGATGGCGTCGGGGTAGTCCGTGCCGGTGTCGTTCAGCTCCTGTGCGGTGGGGTCGACAACGGCGCTGACGACCTGATAGCTCTCGCCCGCCCCGACGCTGCCGTCGAGCTGGAGGCCGCCGTTCTCCGTGACCTGCGTCCGGTCGGCGACGCTCGTCGACACCTCGACGGGCCGCCAGGCGGCCGGCACCGCCTCGAGTTCGGTCTCGGCGTCGACGCGCTGGAGCAGGAACTCAGTCTCGCCGGGCGGCTCCTCGAGGTCGCCCCCGTAGGCGGACTCCCCGCCCGAGCGGACCCAGCCGTCGCCGGTGTAGCGGTCGAAGCTCCCGGTCCGCCAGTAGCGCGCCCGGTCGGCCTCGACGGTGAACCGCACGTCCGGCGATTGATCGACGCTGCCGACGATCTGCAGGTCCGAGTCGGCACCGACGACGTTGTCCTCCATGGTGGTGCCCTCGTCGTCGACGAACGTCACGGGGCTGGCGGCCCCGCCGGGGACGATGGTGATCACCAGCGGCGTCACGACCATCAGCGCGAGGACGGCGGCGACGTAGTCCGGCGTGCCACCCGCCCACTCGCGGTTGTCGAGGTCGCCGAAGCCGACGAGCGCGGCCACGGAGACGACACCGAGCAGGGCTATCGTCGTCCCCGCGTCGCCCGTGAGGATCAGGTACCCCAGCGTCGCCCCGCCGGCTGCGGCCGCCCCCACGTACTCCCGGCGCAGCGTCAGGTACCAGGTGACGAACACTGGCGTCGGCGTCACCGCCAGCGCCCAGACGCCCGCCTGCCTGATCTCCAGGACGCGGCGCCCGGTGAGCAGTTCGACGTTGCTGGCGATGATTAGCAGCGGATCCGGGACCCCATCGAGCGTCGCGGTGTGGTACGCCAGCCCGACCGCGAGCAGGGCGGCGCCGATCCCCAGCGCCGTCCGCACCCCGACGGAGCGGGCGAGCAGGGTCGCGCCGAGCAGCGGCAGACCGACGGCCGGGTAGAACAGCGCCGGCTCGCCGACGGTGGCGACCACGTCGTACAGCACGAGCAAAAACGACAGCAGGAGACCGCCTGCGGCGGCGAGCGCGCCGGCCCGCACCAGCGACACCCCGACGAGGCGGTCCCAGCCCGGGACCCACCGCTGGCCGGCGCGTTCGATGCGGCCGACCGGCAGCCAGCGTCCCGTCCTGTCGCTCCGGCTCACGCCGCCACCTCCACGGTTGGCGCGTGGTGCTCGCCGGTCACCAGCTCCGAGAGCGCGTACTGCCTATCGGTGATCCGGACATCGGTGCCATCCTCGGTCGCGTGGACGGCGACGTCGGCCTCGTCGACGACCGAATCGGGGATCGGGCCCGACCCGGCCCTGGCGAGCAGCCCCAGCAGGTTCCGGCGGTGGATCGTCCCCTGGCCCGGCGGCAACACGTCGTCGGGCACGACGACCTCGACGTCGAACCCGGCGTCGAGCGCCGCCTCGGCGAACGTCGCGCTCGCGCGAGCCATCTCGTCGGCGTAGCCAGGCGTCGACGACGCGCGTGTACTCCCGGAGGCGGTCGAACTCCTGGCGCTCAGTCTCGAGTTCGTCGGCGAAAAACCGGCTGACGACGCCGTCGCGGGCGAGGCCGTACCGCTCCGGATACACGACCAGCGTCGACGTCTCGGTCGTATCGATCCGGCGTTCGACCAGCCCGAGCGGGCCCCGCTGGCGGATCGTCGGCGGGCCGACGTCGTACAGCCCGCGCTGTTCGAGCGTCGTCTCCAGTTCGAACGTGTGCGGGAGCGTGACGGTCGCGTCGACGCGCTCCTCGCTGGTGCCGTACGGCAGGTCCAGTTCGACGGTCGCGATCCCGCCGCCGGTCAGCGAGACGGTCACCCGCCGGCGGTCGCCGGGGAACCCGGCCTCGATCGCGGACAGTTCGACCGTCGGCTTCGCCGATCGCCGGACGTGCAGCGCACCGACTATCAGCGCCGCGAGCGTCGGCGCGGCGACGGCGTTCAGCGACCGCGCGCCGAACTGCCACCCGAGGATGACGGCGACGACGATCGCCCCGATGGCGATGCGACCGCGGCGTGTGAGCCGGATGTCGCCGGCGCGATCGAGGTTCATTCGACGGGGACGCGGTCGAGTGCCTCGCTCACGACCTCGCTGCCGTCGCGTTCGCCGCCCGTCCGGATCCGGTGTGCGAGGACGTGCTGTGCTTCGGCCTGGACGTCGTCCGGGACGACGTACTCGCGGCCGTCGAGCACCGCCCGGGCTTGGCCGGCCCGGAGCAGGTCGATGTTGCCGCGGGGACTGACGCCCAGCTGTGCGTGCTCGCGGGTGTACGTGACCAGGCGCGTGGCGTACTCCCGCACGGGTGTCTCGACGGTCACGTCGGCGGTCGCCGCCCGCGCCATCCGGAGGTCTTCGAGGCTGATCACCGGCTGCAGGTCCTCGATGGGGTGGCGCCCGACGACCCGCCCCAGCATGTCCACCTCGTCGTCCTCCTCGGGGTAGCCCAGGTGGAGCTTCTTCATGAAGCGGTCGACCTCCGCCATCGGGAGGTCGTACGCCCGGTCACCCTCCACCGTGTTCTGGGTCGCGATGACGGTGAACGGCGCGGGCATCTCGTGGGTTTCCCCGTCGACGGTCGCCTGCTCCTCCTCCATCGCTTCCAGCAGCGCTGACTGCGTCTTCGGCGGCGCGCGGTTGATCTCGTCGCCCAGCACCACGTTCGCGAAGATCGGGCCCGGGCGGAACTCGAACTCCCGGGTCTGCTGGTTGAACACGTTGACGCCGGTCACGTCGGAGGGCAGCAGGTCCGGCGTGAACTGGACCCGCTTGAACGTGCCGTCGAACGACGTCGCCACCGCCCGCGCGAGCATCGTCTTGCCCACGCCGGGGACGTCCTCCAGCAGCACGTGCCCGCGACCGAGGAGGGCCGTCATGATGTGTTCGATCGCGTCGTGGTGTCCCACCATCACCGTCTCCACGTTGGCGACGACGCTCTCGACCACGTCGCTGACCGCCGCGATGTCGATTTCCTGGGGCGTCGAAGCTCGTCGATTCGCCTCTGTCGTTGGGTGTTCTGTATCCGTCATAAATGGCTGTTCCGGATGCTACAGCGCGGGGCCCGACAGTGCGCTGCGTGTGCTGCTTGTTCCCACGCCACGGCCTGATCGTCACCCCACCTTGTCCCCCCAGGGTAGTAAATTGTCTGCATTCGTGTTCGTCCGTTCGTCGGCAAAATCACACAGAAGGCGATCCTGTTCGGTTCGAAGGGACATGCCCTCCTCATACGGTTGTTCGTGATTATTTTCGGGACTGCCTCGTCATCCGACTTCCTTCCACTCGCGGCCACACTCGGGACAGATGCGCACGCGGCCGAGCTCGTCGGGGTCGTTCTTCGTGTCGAGCTGCTCGTCGCATTCGGCACAGGAGAGTCGCTCGTAGGTGTCCTTCTCGATTTCGCCGGAGCGCAGTCCCTTTTGAGTCGACTTCATATCCCACGGTACTTTCCGGGAGTATAAAAAAGCTCCCGGAGCCTCGAACAGTGGGAGAGAATCCGCACCCGGTGACGACGGTCGGGACGGGCAGCGCTCGCACAGATCGCGGGGCTTTTTGCGATCCACCCATACACGTAGCCGATGGAGTACGTCCAGGAGCGCATCGCGACCCTCCACGACTTCGGAAACGCGCACCCGGCGGCGCCGACCGACCGTGCGACCGTGGTGGTGCCGTTGACCGAGCGGGACCACACTAGCCTCGCGGCCGAGCGGGTGCTCTCGACGCTGGAGCGGGTCGACCCCGGCCGGGTGCTGATCGCGGTGCGGGCCGACGAGAGACAGATCGACGACGTCGTCTCGTGGGCCGACGGCTTCGACCTCTCGACGACGGTGCTGTGGTGTACCGCGCCGCGGCTGGAGGCACGGCTCGCCGAGCGGGGCCTCGACGGCACCGCAGGGAAGGGCCGGGACGTCTGGCTCGGCCTCGGGGTCGCCAGCGACGCCGAGTACGTCGTCGTCCACGACGCCGACGCGGTGAACTACGACGCGACGCAGGTCCCGCGGCTGCTGTTTCCGCTCACGCGCGAGTACGAGTTCGTCAAGGGGTATTACGCCCGTGTCGAGAACGACCGCCTCTACGGCCGGCTGTTCCGGCTGTTTATCGTGCCGATGCTCCGTGCGCTCGCTGCGGACGCCACAGGCGCTGCAGAGACGGGCAACCAGGAGGGCGAGGACCTGCTCGCCTACCTGCGGGCGTTCCGCTACGCGCTGGCCGGCGAGTTCGCGACGACCGGGGCGCTGGCCCGTCGCCTCCGTGCCCCCCGGGGCTGGGGGCTGGAGATCGGGACGCTCGGCGACGCCTTCGACGCGGCCGGCTTTGCGGGCACCGCGCAGGTCGACCTTGGCGTCCACGAGCACGAGCACCGCTCGGTCGGCGGCCCGGACGGCCTCGGCGAGATGGCCGGGCAGGTCGGCGCGACGCTGTTCACCATCCTGGAAGAACACGGTCTCGCCCCCGACTACGACGCACTGCCCGGGCACTACCGCAGGTGTGCCCGCGAGATCATCGACCAGTACGAAGCGGACGCGGCGTTCAACGGCTTCAGGTTCGACCGCGCCGGCGAGCGCGAGCAGGTCGACCGCTACGCCGCGGCGATCGAGCCACCCGTCGGCGACGACCGCCTGCCTGCCTGGCGCGACGCCGATCTCGACCCGGAGACGGTTGCGACGCTCTCCGCGCAGGCGATCGCGGAGCACACGTCGTGATCGGGCCGCCGTAGCGGCGACCACAACTGCGAAGCAGGAACCCTGCCTGATACTGATTGTTGTGAGTCGTTACCGCCGGGGAGTCACAATTCGTGGGCTTCAGCCCGCGAACCAACCGTTCACGTGAGGTGGTCCCGAAAATAATCACAACAATCAGTATGAAGGGATCGGGTACCCGTGACGGGGAGTCGTCACTGACCGAAACGACCGGCCTATCAGTCCGCCAGGGACGTTGTTTCCTCGGTCGGCAGAAAATCGTGGTTTCGCAACTCCCAGTCACTCGAACTCGGGGTCGCGGTCGTCGAGGAACGCGGCGACGCCCTCCTCGTGAGCGTCGGTGCCGTACGCCTGGACCTGGAGCATGATCTCGTGGTCGATGGCGTCGGGCCACTGGCGGCCGAGGTTGTCGTGGATGGTCTGTTTCGCGAGGCCGATCGTCTCGGTCGGCCGGTCGGCCAGGGTCGCAAGCAGGTCGTCGACGCGCTCGTCCAGTTCCTCCGGGGGAACGGCCCCGTTGATCAGCCCGAGGTTGGCGGCCTCGGCAGCGTCGAAGAACTCGCCGGTGAACGCCAGGCGCTTGGCGGCCCGGAGGCCGACGAGTCGCGGGAGGAGAAAGGAGCCGCCGGTGTCGGGGATCAACCCGGCGTGGACGAACGCACAGGAGAACGTCGCGTCTTCGGCGGCGTAGGCGAAATCCGACAGCACCGTGATCGCGAGGCCGGCGCCGACGGCGTCACCGTTGACCTTTGCGACGATCGGGACCCGGCACTCGAGCATCGCCTCGACTACCCGGCCGAGCG
>PXSF01000006.1:23384-24809 GCA_003022845.1 Halobacteriales archaeon SW_10_66_29
GCGCAGTCGGGTGGGGAGGGTGTGGCTCTCGTCCGGATGAATTGATAGTGATTGTTGTGACTCTTCACCGCCGAGTATTTGCCAGACGCCAGTTTCGGGCCGTGAAACCGCCGCTACTGCGATGTAGTGCCGAACATACTCACAACAATCACTATGAAACGGGCCGGCCGTCATCGGCAGCGTAGCACCTCGGGCGGCAGCACGACCCCGAGGTCCGGTTGTGCGGACGGCCGCCCCACCGCCCCTGGTTCTTTGTCGGCCCGGTCCAAAGGGGGGGCCATGTCCGATCAGTCCGGGGGCCGTGCCCCCGACCGGAGCGAGAAGCTCTACCCAAACGCCGGCGGCGGGGAGACGGGCGGTCGGGACGTCTCCCGGCGCTCGCTGCTGGCCGGCTCTGCCGCCGTCGGCGCGACCGTCACCGCCGGCTGTCTCGGCGACGACGAGGGGGGCAACGGCGACGGGAACGGTGGCGACGGCGACCCGGCGGTCGTCGAGGCCCCGACGGTGTTCGTCTCGAACACCGGCGACGGCAGCGTGACGATCATCGACGCCGAGGCCCAGGAAGTCGTTGAGACGCGGGCGCTCGGCGTCGCCACGTCGTTCCCGTCGAACCAGTACACGCCGGAGTTAACCGACGCCGCGGCGGACCCGCTCTGGATCAATGCCGGCGAGGGCGTCCGCGCGCTCGAAGCCGGGACGCTGTCCGAACTGGCGCGCCAGGGGACCGGCTCCGGCGCCAACTGGCAGGAACAGACCCCCGACGGCCGGTACCTCCTCGTGAGCGCCCGCGAGCCCGCCCACACCAACTACCGCCTCGATGCCGACCCTGCCTCCGAAACGTTCGGCGAGGTGACGGGCGAACTCGACCGGACGCCGGAGGGCGGTCGCGGCGACGAGGAGGGCCCGGGTCCCTGCGACGTCACGATCCACCCCGACGGCGCGTACGCCTACGTGCCGGATCTGTTCGGCGACACGCTCACCGTGCTCGACGTCGAGGCGTTCGAGATCGCGACGCAGGTCGACGTCGCGTCCCGGGACGGGGCGCCGGCGGAGCCCTGGATGGGGACCGCCGCGTGGGACGGCGACTCGCTACTGGTCGAGCACAACGACGGCGAGGCCGGCAGCGAGAGCATCTGGGACGTGAGCGACCCTGCCGACCCCGTCGAGCGCGCCCGCCTGACCGTCGACGACGGGATGGGCGAGGGGCCGCTGACCAGCGAGATCGACCCCGACTCCGCGTTCGGCTACGTGTTCACGTCCGGCTCGAACGATGTGACCGTCGTGGACATCGAGGCCGGCGCAGTCGAGACGCGCCTCGACCTCGGCGGGTCCGCGTTCGTCGGGACGTGGGATCCTGCCCGGGAGTTCCTCTACGTCCCCGTGCAGGACGCCGGCGAGGTGGCCGTGATCGACGCCGCCGAGCGG
>PXSF01000007.1 GCA_003022845.1 Halobacteriales archaeon SW_10_66_29
GCACTCGGCGACGTAGGTACACCACGACCACCGCCCCGGTCCGGGGCCGGCGCGAAGGATGTTGAACCCTTTTTAAGTATGCCCGGGGAGGGCTCCGAACCCTCGATCTCCGCATGTCCCAGGTCCGAGGCGGCTGCCTCGCGGGAATGCCGGAGCGGTGCCGCGTTTCCTGTAACCCTATGAGTGCGGCGCTATGTCCAGCTAAGCCACCCGGGCGCAGTCGGTCGTAGTAGGGTCGCTCTCTTTAACGTTCTCATCGACGGTCGCCGCCTCGGGGGATCAGGCTGCGACCAGCGGGAGGCCGAACGTGATCGCCAGCCCCACCAGCATGATGAGGAAACCGACCGCGACCTGCTTGGAGGTAAACTCGCTTTGCGGGGCTGTGCTCCGTAGCGGCGGTGCCTCCGTCGGTGGGGCCGGCTCCGAGGGATCGTATTCCGGCCGTTCGTCGCCGTGAGCGTCTCCCATACGTCCGGGTTCGCCGGCCCGTTACTTCCGTGTACCGGATTCCGGCGGTCTGGCAGTCACTGGCGACGGAGCATCCCGAAACCGTATTATCCGCCAGCCACGAAGCCACGGTACCGTGCTCACGAAACGGATTATCCCCTGTATCGACGTCGACATCGACGAGGACGGGAACGCGGCGGTGTACACGGGCGTCAACTTCGAGGATCTGGAGTACACGGGCGACCCCGTCGAGATGGCGAAACGCTACAACGAGAGCGGCGCCGACGAGTTCGTCTTCCTGGACATCACGGCCTCCGCCGAGGGCCGCGAGACGATGCTCGGCGTCGTCTCGGGCGTCGCCGACGAAGTGTTCATCCCGCTGACCGTCGGCGGCGGCATCCGCACGCGCGAAGACATCAAGGAGACGTTGCGGGCGGGCGCCGACAAGGTGTCGATCAACACCGGCGCGCTGGAGAACCCGGAGCTGATCGGCGAGGGGGCACGCTCGTTCGGCAGCCAGTGTATCGTCATCTCCGTCGACGCCAGGCGACGGTTCGACGAGCAGGGGGAACAGTACGAGCAGGTCGACGGCGAGTCCTGCTGGTTCGAGTGTACGGTCAAGGGCGGCCGCGAGGGGACCGGCACCGACGTCGTCGAGTGGGCAACCGAGGCCGAACGGCGCGGTGCCGGCGAACTGTTCGTCAACTCCATCGACGCCGACGGCACCAAGGAAGGGTACGACATCCCCCTGATGCGGGCCGTCTGTGACGCCGTCTCGACGCCGGTGATCGCTTCCTCCGGCTGTGGCGGGCCGGAAGACGCCTACGAGGTGTTCACAGAGGCCGACGCCGATGCCGCGCTCGCGGCCTCGATTTTCCACTACGGCGAACACTCGATCCGGGAGGTCAAGGAGTACCTCGACGAACGCGGGGTTCCGGTCCGACTCTGACCCGTTTTCCGGCGGTCGATCCCCGTGCTGTACTCCGGTCTACCCTGTTCCGTTCATACGGTCGTTCGTGACATTCCCGGCCTCCGGAACGCCAGTCTTATCGTGACTTGCTCACTAATCGCGGGCAATGCAATGGCGGTGCGAGTGGTGCGGGAAGCCCCACGAGGAGAACGACCCCCCGTGTGACAACTGCGGCCACGGGACGTTCGAGAAAGCGGTCGTCAGGCAGACGGACCTCGGCGACGGCGAGAGCGACCCGGCGCTCGTGTGGGTCTGCACCGAGTGCGGCCGCGAACATCCCAAAAACGCGCCGCCGTGCAGCCGCTGTGGCAGCGTCTCCCTCGAGAAACGCCGCCAGGAGATCGACGAGTCGGAGCTGACGGCGCCGGGCTACCTCGAGCTGGTGACCCCGCGATACCTGGCGGCTGTCGGCGCCGTGCTGGTGCTGGCCGCCGTCTTCGCACTCGGCGTCACGGGCGTGGTCGATCTGCCGGGGTTCGGGAGCAGCGGCGTCCCCGCCGTCGAGAACGTCCCGGGGAACGCGACATACGCCGGCGACGTCCCGCTGGCCGCCGTCGAAGACGAGTTCGCCTCGGGCCTGATCGCCCGCTACGGGAGCGAGGGCGGCGACATGACGCGCGACGGTGACCTCGACGCAGTCGCCCGGTATCTCAATCAGCAGGCGGTGAAACGCGCAGTCGGCGACAGCACGACGACGCCGACCGTCGAGGACAGCGTGCGCGAGGTCGCAAACGACGCCTGCGGACGGACTCGTCCCATCCCGCTAGGTCCGTACACCATGGACGTCGAGCAGGAGACAGCGGCGGCGTCCGCACTCGGACAGTCACTGCTGGAGGAGTACCGCAATCGCGTCGAGCCGTCCGCCGACGCTGACGCACGGCTCGGCGTCGACGTTCACGAGGGGCCGGACGGTGACCTGTGGCTGCTGGTCGTGATCTGCTAGTCGAGCGCGGTGCGGCCGCCCCCGGCCCGAACGGGCTACAAAGAAGCTACGCCGCCGCCTCGAACGCGGTGCGGAAGCCGTCGGTCTTCTCCATCACGCGGTCGGCACCGGCTTCGAGGACGTCCAGGGGGTCGATCCCCTCCTCGGTCTTGATCGTCAGCACCGGGTCGGTCTGGCCGCCGGACTGTTCGGGGTTCATGTCGTAAGTCGCCGCCGAGACGCCGTCGGTCTCCAGCAGCGCCCCCTTGAGCACGTTCATGAACGTGTGATCCTCGCCCGCGACCTCGATGGAGAGCTCCGTCTCCTCCTTTTCGATGACCCGCAGTTCCATACCCTCCCGTAGCACCTGTCGCGTACCTCAAGCTTTCGACTCGACCCGACGAGTCGTGGGATCGGCCCGGAATCACGTCCGACAGTATAAGCGTTCGAGTCCCCTGGGACCGGGTATGGAGGAGCTCGACGTCTCGGAGGGGTTCGACATCCACGAGTACCGCTACGGGCTGAAGCTCGTCAAGGAGGACCGCGAGACGATGCACCTGGAGAACCGGGACGGGGAGTTCGCCTGTCCGGCCTGCGGCAAGCCCTTCGGGAAGCTGTTCGTCAGCGAGAAGCGTACCAACAGCTTCGGCGACCCCGGCTGCCCGTTCTGTCTCGTCCGGACCGATGACGAACTGCTCCTGTTGACGCATCCCAGCCCGTGACGGGCGTCGATCCGCCCGACTCCGTAACGTATATGAGGTGCAGTCGGCTACGTTGACGTGCGTGTCCGGGCTGGGGTAGTGGCATCCTTTGGGCTTGTGGTGCCCAAGAGGCGGGTTCAATTCCCGCGTCCGGACCTTCTGCGAGGAACAGACGTGACGAGTCGAAGATCCGCAAGCGAGAATTGAAGTAGACGAGTCAGCGTGGAAAGTTTGGGAACGACTGCAGCCACGACTGTCGCTACAGGACTGAGAAGTACCCGTAGGCACCGATCAGGATGAGGATCAGGAACATGATGCCGCCGCCGAGGAAGAACCCGGCGACGCCCAGACCCGCGAGGCCGTAGAAGTACCGTTTGTCGACGTGGCCGCGGTTCCAGTAGTAGTAGACGAGGCCGACCACGGCGGCGGAGATGAGCAGACCGAGCACGCCGGTCGCGACGATCACGCCCTCGCTGATTTCTTCGCCGAATCCGGCCAGTTCGATCACCTCTCCCGGCGACATGATGATGTAGATACTCTGGATGACGCCAATGGCGGCGACGACGATCGGACCCCAGAGCGTGGCGGTCGTGAACTCCGCCGTCCGCCTGCCGCCGACGCCCGGCGTGTGCACGCCCGCGGGGTCGTCCCACTCGCTCGCGGTCCCGCCGCTCCCGGTCCGGCCGTCGAGCTCCTCGCCACACTCGATACAGAACCTGTCCGTCTCCTCGACTTCCCGGCCACAGTTCGGACAGTACGGCATACTGCATATGGCGACCAGCACACACAAAAAAGTGGGCAGGTCGTCGTGACCAGGATATCTGGACGTCACGAACTCGACACGCGCACACGGCGAACTTCGAGCGGATGTGAATCAGTCTCAGACTCCGATCGGTCGATCCCGGAACCACCCGACAGCATCGGGATTCTTTGCCGGCCGTCCGGGTCGAATCGCTCCCCGCGAACCGTGCGGGTTTTAAGGACTCACGTCGAATGACCCGCAAGGTCGATCTCTATGGAAATGCCACGACGGATGAACACGTACTGTCCGCACTGTAACGAACACCACGAACACGAGGTCGAGAAAGTCCGGTCGGGTCGTGCCTCGGGCATGACCAAGGTCAATGGCCGCCAGCGCGAGCGCCAGTCCGGCATCGGGAACGACGGCAAGTTCTCGGAGGTGCCGGGTGGCGACAAGCCCACCAAGAAGACCCAGCTGACGTACCGCTGTGGCGAGTGTGGGAAAGCCCACCAGCGCGAAGGCTGGCGGGCCGGCCGGCTCACGTTCCAGGAGTGACCATGCCGGGAAGCTTCTACACGGTGACGTGTCCGGACTGCGAGAACGAACAGATCGTCTTCGGGAAAGCCGCGACCACCGTCGACTGTGAGGTCTGCGGGCATACGCTCGTGCGACCCACAGGCGGCGAGGCGGTCCTCGAAGGCGAGGTCGTCGACACTGTCGAGGCCCGATGAAGTACAGCGGCTGGCCCGAACCCGGCGAACTCGTCGTCGGCCGCGTCGACGAGATCGAGGACTTCGGCGTGTTCGTCGACCTGCTGGAGTACGAGGACAAGCGCGGCCTCTGTCACATCAGCGAGGTCGCCTCCGGCTGGATCAAGAACGTCCGCGACCACGTCAACACCGACCAGCGCGTCGTCGCGAAGGTGCTCGACGTCGACCAGAGCGCCCAGCAGATCGACCTCTCGCTGAAGGACGTCAACGACCACCAGCGCAAGGAGAAGATCCAGGAGTGGAAAAACGAGCAGAAGGCCGACAACTGGATGGAACTCGCCTTCGGCGACGACGTCAGCGACGAGCGCTACGCCGCGGTCGCCACCGCCATCCTCGCGGAGTTCGACTCCCTGTACAAGGGATTCGAGGCCGCGGCGATCCATGGCACCGAGGCCCTCGATGACGTCGACCTCGACGACGAGGAGATCGAGGCCATCGTCGACACGGCCCGCGAGAACGTCTCGGTCCCGTACGTCACCGTCACGGGCTACGTCGACCTGGAGTGCCCCGACGGCGACGGCGTCGACGTCGTCCGCGAGGCGCTGCAGGCCGCGGAGGGCAACGGCGAGATTCCCGTGAGAGCCGGTGGCTCGAACGGGAGCTCGGGAGACGAGCAAAGCGAGTCTTCCGGTGTTCCCGAGGAGATCGAGCTCTCGGTCACGTACGTCGGCGCACCCGAGTACCGCATCGAGGTGCAGGCACCCGACTACAAGACCGCCGAGGACCACCTCGAACAGAGCGCCCAGCGCGCGATCAGGGTCATCGGTGATCACAGCGGCACCGGCGAGTTCCACCGCGAGCGCCGCGTAGAAGACGAGTGACGACGGGCGATGAAATCCGATATTCTGGTCTGTAGCGACCCGGACGACACTCACGAGCGGCCGGTGTACACGCTCGGCGGGGAGTGTCCGGAGTGTGGGGCACGAGCGGTCAACAGCGCCCCGGCACCGTTCTCGCCGACCGACCCGCACGGCGAGTATCGACGCGCTCTTAAGCGGCGGCACCGCCAGTAGCGCGTATGGACGATTTCGAGATCGAAGCGATCGCCGAACCCGAGGTCGCCGACCCGGTACTCGTCGAGGGGTTACCGGGCGTCGGCCACGTCGGCAAACTCGCCGGCGAACACCTCGTCGAAGAGCTGGACAGCGAACTGGTCAGGCGGGTGTACTCGACGCACCTGCCGCCGCAGGTGAGCGTCGAGGACGGCCTCACCCAGCTTGCCTGTGCGGAGATCCACGCCGTCGAGACCGGGGGATCGGATCTGCTCGTACTGACTGGCGACCACCAGGCCCAGGACACGGTCGGCCACTACGGCCTCGCGGACACGTTTCTGGATGTCGCCGAGGACCTGGGCGTGGAGTCACTGTACGCGCTCGGGGGCGTCCCGACGGGCGAACTCATCGAGGAGTACGACGTGATCGGCGCCGCGACCACCGAGGAGATGCGGGACCGCGTCGAGGATGCCGGCGTCGAGTTCCGCGGCGACGAGCCGGCCGGCGGCATCGTCGGCATCAGCGGCCTGCTGCTGGGCCTGGGGGAGCGCCGCGGGGTTCCCGCGGCCTGTCTGATGGGCGAAACCAGCGGCTACCTCGTCGATCCCAAGAGCGCGCAGGCTGTCCTCGAAGTGCTCCAGGACGTCCTCGGGTTCGAGGTCGACTTCGGCTCGCTGGAGGAGCGCGCCGACGAGATGGAGGACGTCGTCCGCAAGATCCAGGAGATGGAGCAGGGCACGCCCGCTCCCCCCGACGAGGACCTCCGGTACATCGGCTGATACTGGTGGCTGTACTTCGTTTCCTCACCAGTCTCTGCTAGACAGCCAGACGTGACTCCGTCCAGTGCCAGGACAGTCCATCGGCTGTGTCATGGCCC
>PXSF01000008.1 GCA_003022845.1 Halobacteriales archaeon SW_10_66_29
CTTCGAGCAACTCGAAGTTGAACGCGCCCATCGTACACAGCGACGCGCCCTTGTCCGGGATCTCGTCGGGCATCTTCCCCCAGTCGAACACCGAGTAGTCGTCGGTGAACGCGAAGGCGCCGCGGCCGAGCGCGTCGGCCGTCGCCGCCGCCGCGACCCTGAAGTTCTTGACGCTCGTCATTGGCTGTCCATTCCGGGCCCGTGTTAAAAGGCGTTGCAGTTCCAGCGACTCACAACAATCACTATCAGTCGGCGTGGTCGGCCGTCCTGGAGTCGCGGCGCACCGCCTTGCGGATCGTCTTGGCCGTCAGGCGGGCGATGACGCCGACGTCGCGCCGCCGGTGCACGAGCAGCGCCGTCCCCAGCACGAGGTAGACGGCCGTGTACGCGAGCAGGACGTCGTGGCTCGTGAACCCGACCGTGATGAACTCCCGGAGGATGAGGAACTCGAGGACGACCTGCGAGACGAACAGCACGAGCAGCGTGAGCGCCTCGCGGATGGAGATGTTGAGGCTGCTCAGCACCGCGAGCGCGAAGTACGACTGGGCAGCAGTGATCCAGATCTCCAGGGTCTGCTTGTGGTCGAACGGGAGTGTGCCGTACCCCCCGAGTGCGATGGAGTAGACGACCGCGAGTGTGCCGATCAGCAGCGTCCACTGGTTGAGTTTCGAGGAGATGAGGGCGTTGAACCCGGCGGTCGAGCGGGCCTTGAACACGAGGACGACGACGACGATCAGTTCCGGCGATTCGCTGGCAAGCGGTGCGATCCACTGGATCATGAAAAAGGGTGGAACGCCGATCGAGGTGCCGATCTCTTCGAGGCCGTGTGCGAACGGCTCGACGGCGGTGAAGATCATCAGCCCGGAGTAGGCGAACCCGCCGAGGACGAACGAGACCCGCTGGGGGCGGGGGAACGACTGGAAGTAGTGGGGGACGCCGACGTGCTCCTCGGCCGTCTGGTGGCCCGAGAAGATGACTACGAGAATGTAGGCGGCGTAGATGCCAACGAGGACGACCGTGTCGAGCGCGTCGATGCCGTCGCCGAGCGGGATGAAAAACGCCCACAGCGTCGCCAGCGCGAGGAACGCGATCTCCGTGGCGATCGACTGGTCGAGCGTGACGACGTCGTTGAGCAGTCCGTCGTGGCTCTCGACGGCCGGATCTTCAGTGTTCCGGGCGATCTGGACGGTCATGATGGCGATCCCGGACCAGCCCAGACCGATCAGGATCCGGTTGGCGCCGGTCATGTTCGCGACCGCGAGGTTGGCGGCCTCGCTCCCGGCGTCGGTGCCGGCCTGCGCGCCGGCGTTCCAGGCGTACAGCGCGTCGACGGCGTACTCCGGCGCGACCGCGAGGATCGCCAGGACGGCGATTGCGAACGCCCGCGGGACGTCCTTCTCTGCGGTCTCGGCCGCCCAGGCCAGCAGGAACGAGGCGCCCAGCACTGCGACGCCGCTGACGGCGACGGTCGCGCCGTTGCTCAGGTGGACCCCGGCGAGCTGGACGCCGACCCAGGGAGCCGTCAGAAGGAGGGCACCGGCGACAGCGACCAGCGGATGGCGATACGGTTTCACAGTAGAACAATACCAACATCCGCTTGAAACACTTGCGGATCTGCGCGAGGCGGTGATCGACCAGGTGTTTTACTCCGGACCCGCCGTTGGTGACGCGTCTGCGAAATGCGCTCCGGTCTCTCGACGTCGCACCCCTGGCACTCGTCGCCGGCGTCGTCATACTGGCCGCGCTCTTCGCGAGCGTCTAGATCGCCCCCGACCGCTCCGCGCTGGTCGTCGTGATCGTGGTCCCGTGGCCGCCGCGGCGCTGGGAGGTCGGCCGTCGCTGCGTCGCCGCGGGGAGGCCGGCCGTGGCTGTGACACCGCGGAGAGGCGGGCGAACGGCGGGCTTTCGGCCCCGGCAAGGGTGGCTCACACCCGTCAGGTTTTACCGCTTCGCTGGTAGAAAGGGGACAATGGCAGACGCCTCCCGCGGCAGGGCGAACGTCCCCCGGGACCGGTTCGAGTTCGAGCACACCCCCGAAACCGACCAGTCCTTCGAGAACGCCCTGGCGAAGGCCCGCGCCGGCGAGCGCCTCACCGTCGACGACGGGATCGAGCTGTTGACGACAGGCACCGCCATCCGGGGGATCGACCGCCACCGCAAGGAACTCGTCCTCGAAGCCGCCGACCGCCGCCGCGCCGAGGTGGTCGGCGACGAGGTGACGTTCGTCGCAAACCTCAACAACAACGTCACGACGGCCTGCAACACCGGCTGTCTGTTCTGCAACTTCAAGGACCGCTCCGAGCAGTTTCGTGCCGACAGCGACGCCGACCACGGCGGGTTCACGAAGACCCCCGCCGACTCGCGCCGGATCGTCGAATCGGCGCTGGATACCGGCATCTACGAGGTGACCTCGGTCAGCGGCCTCCACCCCCCGCTCGCGCTGGATGGCGCCCACCGGGAGCTGCTGGAAGCCAGCGACCGCGGCGACCTGAACTACCGGCCGCCGTCGGCGTACGAGGCCGACCCCGGCACCTACTGCGAGCAGCTGGACGCGATGAGCGTCGGGGACATCCACGTCCACTCGATGACGCCCGAGGAAGCCTCCCACGCCCGCCGGGGCACCGACTGGAGCTACGAGGAGGTGTACGGCCGCCTCGAACGGGCCGGCCTGGATTCGGTGCCGGGCACCGCCGCGGAGATCCTCGTCGACGAGGTCCGGGAGGTGATCTGCCCGGGCAAGATCCGCAGCGACGAGTGGGTCGAGGCGATGGAGGGCGCCGCCGCAGTGGGGCTGCCGATGACCGCCACCATCATGTACGGCCACGTCGAGAACGAGGCCCACCGGGTGCAGCACCTGCAGGTCATCCGGGAGCTGCAGGAGCGTACCGGCGCGATCACGGAGTTCGTCCCCCTCTCTTTTATCCACGCGAACACGCCGCTGTACGAGCGCGGGATGGTCGACGGCGGCGCCACCGCCGACGAGGACGAACTGATGATCGCCGTCTCCAGACTGTTCCTCGACAACGTCGACCACATCCAGTCCTCGTGGGTGAAGTACGGCGACCAGCAGGCCCTGAAGATGCTGAACTGCGGCGCCGACGACTTCATGGGGACGATCCTCAGCGAGGAGATCACCAAACGCGCGGGCGGGGAGTTCGGCGAGGCCCGCTCGTTCGCCGAGTACGTCGAGATGATCACCGCCATCGGCCGCGTGCCCGTCGAGCGCTCGACTGACTACGAGCAACGGCGCCGGATCGACCCCGACGACCCCCCGTTCGGCCCCCGACTCGGCCCCCGTGCCGACGGGACGCCGCTCGTGGAGTGATCGGCAGTCCCCCATCCGGTCCGTCCCGGCGTTTGTTACCCCGGGGACCGAACGGTGGGTATGGGGTCAGACGGACTCGTCGAACTCGATCAGGAGTGCTGGGTTGCGTTCGCCAAGTACAATCTGCTGCTGGCGACGGCGTTCAGCGTCTTCGCCGTCCTCTCGCGGACGATGGCCCCCGATAACAGGCTGTTGCTCGTCCAGAACGGCGTGTTCGCGGTGCTGTTCGGGGCCGTCCAGACGTACGCGTGGCTCTCGGCGTGAGTACGAACACTCCTATACAGCCGGACGTGATTGCGATGCGGTGCCGAAAACAATCACAGCGATCACTACCAGACACCGACAGAACTGCGAGCGATCCCTCATAGTGATTATTGTGACTGTTTACCGGATCAACCGCATGCAGTCGTGCGGTCGATCCCGGAACGACTCACAATAATCACTATCACTCTCCACCGATAGACTCGCCCAGTCCGGCAGGCATGTCCAGCTGCAGCAGCACCGGGAACAGCACGATTGCGATCGCGATCTCGGCGAAGCCCACGGCGAAAAACGCGGCCTGGAAGCCGAACGCACCGGCGACGGTCGCCCCGCCGACGATCCCGGCCAGAAAGCCGAGGCTGCCGAACACGTTGAACCCGCCCATTGCGACGCCGCGCTCCTGTGGCGCGGCCAGGTCCGACACCAGCGCCATCGTCGCCGGCGCGACCAGCGCGCCGAGGATGCCGACGACGACCATCACGCTGCCGGCGCCCGGCGCCGTCGGCGCGTAGTAGACGCCGATCACGGCGAAGCCGTACAGAAGCGACCCGGCGGCGACGGGGATCACCCGCCCGATCCGGTCCGAGAGCCGGCCCAGCGGGTACTGCAGCAGCGCGAAGGGGACGAAGAAGGCACCCAGCACGATCCCCGTGGCGCCCGGATCGAGGTCGAACGTCGACTGGAAGTAGACAGTCCCGACCAGAGCGAAGAAGCCGGCAGTCATCCGGTCGACGAAGCCGAAGGCGAACGGAACGGTCAGCGACGGCTGCCCGCGCAGGCCCCGAACCACCGCAGCCGGCGTCCGGTGGGTCGGCGTCGGCGCGCGGTCGGTCGCGCGCGTTGCGAGCAGCCCTGCAGCGCCGAGCACGACCGCCGCAGCGTACAGCGGGACGAACGGGCCGACGCCGTAGAGGACGCCGCCGATCGGCGAGCCGAGCGCGGTGCCGGCGCCGATAGCCAGCCCCGCCGCGCCCATGTTCCGGCCGCCGCCGCCCTCCAGGTCCATCAGCGTCGTGATCGAAAGCGAGAACGCGCCGATCGTCGCCGCCCCCTGGAAGAAGCGGATCGCGAGCACGCCCGAGTACGGCATCGAGGCTACCGTCGGGACCACCGCGAGCGTGAGGTAGCCGCCGGCGCCGACGGCGGCGCCAGCCACGATCAGCGGCGTTCGCGCGCCCGTCGCGTCGCTGAACGCCCCCCAGAGGCCGGCACACAGCACGAACCCGACGAACTCGGCCGTCAGGAACCACTTGCCGGCGTCGAGGATCGCGCCGACGTCCCCGTCCCATGCTGCCGGCGTCCCGCCCAGCGCCACCACCAGGTCCGGAATGCCCGGGTACAGCAACACCTGGGCGAACAGGACCGCGAACACGACCCCCGAGAGCACGGCCCGATCCCGTCGACTCGGACTCACACTGGCCATTCAGCGTCCACCGAAAAGCAGCTATCGGTTCCGGTACGGCTGTGACTCGCCGCAGTAGCACACGGCCGGCGGCGGGCGTCGCATCATAGTGATTATTGTGAATCGTTCCGGGATCGACCGCGCGACTGCGTGCGATCGACCCGGTAAACAGTCACAATAATCAGTATCAGGCGACCTGGATTTCGCCCTCACCATCGATCGTGACCTCGTGGCCCTCGACGGTGAACGTCAGCGGATCGGCGCGCTCGCCGTCCAGCAGTGCCCGGAGGTCGGCCGGGTCGAGGTACGCGTCCAGCGCCTCGACGGCGTCGGCCTCGACGTCTGTCGCCTCCGTCAGCGCGTCGACGACTGCGTCGCGAGCCGGCGTTGGACTGACCCACTCCTCGTTGTCCTCGTCCTGCATGATGTACACGTCGCCGTTCTCCGAACTCATACGTGCTGTATATCTCCGTAGCCATATATAACTCGTGTGAGCGTTTTCAAGTTTTGAAACGCAGTCGTGTCATCGATATACACGTCCGTTTTCCGCAAGAAGTCGGGCGAGAACATGACGAGTATCAACTCCAGCAACTCATAGTGATTATTGCGACTCTTTACCGCCGTCGATTCGTCAGCCACCGGTTTCAGCCCGTGACATTCCCGAGACGACGATGTGACTCATACTGTCGGACGTAACTCTGTGTCACATCGTGACACTCTCCTGGCTGTATTCGCATGGTTGAACGACTGAACGTGACGCGTGACTCCACGAAATTACGTCCGACAGTATCAGAAAACAATCGCAATAATCACTATCAGCCAGACCGGCGAGAGCGAGAAGCGGCACGCATTTGGGTGTCCCCCGCCGAGTAGCGGTATGAGCGATCTGACTGCGACGCTCGAGACGTCGAAGGGAGACATCGAGATCGAACTGTTCGACGAGCGGGCGCCCCGGACCGTCGAGAACTTCGTCGGCCTGGCGACCGGCGAGCGGGAGTGGACCCATCCCGAGACCGGCGAGACGGTCGACGGTCCGCTGTACGACAACGTTCTCTTTCACCGCGTGATCGAGGGGTTCATGATCCAGACCGGCGACCCGACCGGCACCGGCCGTGGCGGCCCCGGCTACGAGTTCGACGACGAGTTCCACGACGACCTGCGCCACGACGGCCCCGGGATCGTCTCGATGGCCAACAGCGGCCCCGACACGAACGGCTCGCAGTTTTTCATCACGCTCGATGCCCAGCCACACCTCGACGACCGCCACGCCGTCTTCGGCAAGGTGATCGACGGCATGGACGTCGTCAGGGAGATCGGCAACGCCGAGACCGGTCGCAACGACAAACCCAAAACGGATCTGTACCTGGAGAACGTCGAAATC
>PXSF01000009.1 GCA_003022845.1 Halobacteriales archaeon SW_10_66_29
GGTCCGCTCGAGCCGTATCTCGACGCAGGTGCCGTCCGTCGTGTCGAACTCGATGCTCGCGTCGGAGCGTTCGATCACCCACTTGACGACCCACAGGCCGAGTCCGCTGCCGTGCTGCAGTGCCGTCTCACCCTCGCGTTCCAGAATTTCGAGTTCGCTGTCGGGGATCCCGGGGCCGTCGTCGCAGATGCTGATCGTCACTGCCGCGTCGGTCTCTGCGACGACCACCTCGACGGTCGATTGCTCCGTGTCGGCGTGTTCGCAGGCGTTCTCCAGTAAATTCCGGAGGGCGACGCCGAGCGACCGGTGGGCGGCGATCCGGCACTGGTCGGGGACCGTCGTCTCGATGGTTGCATCGGGGTACGCCCTCGTAACGCGGGCCACGGCGCTCTCGACGACGGCTGACAGGTCGACCTCCTCAGACTGGTCTGGGTCGTCAGCGATCTGCTCGATCTCCCTGGCTTTCTCGCTCAGCGAGGTCACGCTGTCGACGCTCGCACAGATACGGTCGACGTGCCCGGTGATCTCGTCGCGGGTCAGTTCGTCGATGAGTTCCGCGTTGGACTCGATCACGTTCATGTCGTTGCGGATGTTGTGCCGGAGCACCCGGGTGAGGATCTGCCGCAACAGTTCCAGATGTTCCTGTTCCCGGCGGAGCCGTTCGGCCGTGGTGACGGTCCGGACCGCGGCAGTCGCGTTCTCGGCGAGGATCTCGGCGAACTGGACGTCGCTCTCGTCGAAACTGCGGTCGATCGTGCCGACGCTCAACAGAGCTCGTGAACCGATCGGGACGTACATGGTCTGTGTGAACACCTCCCTGTCGTAGGGGTCCTCGTCGCCGATCTCGTCGATCACCGTTTCCCTGCGGGTGAGCGCCCGGCCGTGTGGCGACTCCTCGACGTGGTAGGGCGGCCGATCCTCCAGGTCCTCGATCCGCGACCCGAACGAGACGTGGTGCAACAGCCCCGTCGAGGAGTCGTAGCGACGCACCGCGGTGCCCGGGAACCCGAGTACCTCGTTGGCCGCCTCCGCGGTCCGTTCCAGCACCTGTTCGACGGTGTCTGCCGCGAGCAGCCGCCGGGTCGACTCGTGAAGCGCCCGCAGCGTCTCGTCGGCCGCCAAGTCGTCGTCGACACTCCGGAGCGTACAGCGGGCTTTCGCCCCCGCTCCGTCCGCCTCGAACGGACTGACTGTCACCTCGTACTGTCGAGTGTCGCCGTCCGGGTGGAGTGTCACCCGTTCGGTCGCCTCCGAAACCTCACCATCCAGGACGCGACCCACCGCACACTCCCAGCGCCTGACGCTGGGACGGTCACAGAGCCCCATCTCGCGGAGCGTGCCCAGGTCGTTGCCCCGTATCTCCGCGACGGGCTTCTCGAAAACAACCACACAGCGCTCGTTGGCACCGCGAATCCTGTACTCGGCGTCGACGAGGAGCCCTGCTCCGGAGACGCCGTCCAGGGTCGACATCGCACAGTTCGACGTATTGGCGGAGTACCTACAAAGATGTTCACATTCATCCTGGAAATGGTATGTCTGTTGTGCCGGAGGCCGGGCTGGAGAACCTTCTTTCGAGGTATTATCCCCCGAAGAACCCGGAACCTTCCTGGAGAATTTAGTAAACTTCGTTATGAGATGGACAATGATTAACTATCTTCCCCCAGATGATCACGTGATGATATGCGATGGTTGTGAGTGAACATCAGGTACGAAGAGGTGTGTAAGCATGGAGTTCAACGGCACAGCGACGATAGAAGACGCGTCGACAGAGGAGGTGTGGCTGGCGCTCTCGGACCCGTATATGATCAAGGAGGCGCTCCCGGGCTGTGCGTTCATCGTGGAGATCGAAGGGGACGAGGAGATCGAGGAGGCCGCCGAGCGGGCGCCGGAGGAGGATCCGGAGACGTTGCCGGAGGCCGAACCCGAGGAGATCGCCGAACGGGCGTTCGTCGAGGGTAGTCGTTACGCGGCGCGCATGCAGATCAGCGTCGGCAGTGTCAAACCGAAGTTCGACACGATGGTGACCATCGACGACCGGGAGTTCCCCGAGATGAACGCGAGCGCCGAGGGCGAGTCGTCGAACAGCTCCTTCGAAATGTCCTCGGGTATGGAGCTAGTCGAGACGGAAAACGACGTCGACGTCGAGTGGTGGGCCGAAGCCGACGTGTTCGGCAGGGTCGCACAGATGGGCCAGCGGGTGATCAACCCCGTCGCGAAACGGGTGGTCGGCCGCTTCTTCGACGAGATCGAGGCCCAGTTGCAGGAAGTCAGCGAGGAGTCCAGCGGCGGGCTCCGCAGCCGCATTTCGGGACTGTTCTAACCATGACTGAGCAAGACATCACACTCACCGTCAACGGAACTGAGCACGAACTGAGCGTCGAACCGCGGGAGCTGCTGGTGCACACCCTGCGGGACGACATGGGCTACACCGGCCCCAACGTGGGCTGTGAAACCACCATGTGCGGCGCGTGTACGGTCCAGATGGACGGCGACGCGGTGAAAGCCTGCACAGTACTCGCCGTCCAGGCCGACGGGGCCGAGATCACGACCATCGAGGGGCTCTCCGATGACGGGGACCATCCGCTCCAGGAGAGCTTCCAGGAGGAGCACGGCCTCCAGTGTGGCTACTGCACGCCCGGCATGATCATGACAGCGGCGGATTACCTCGAGGACGAACCGGATCCGGACCGCGAGGAGATCCGGGAGGCACTCGAGGGCAACATCTGCCGGTGTACCGGCTACCAGAACATCGTCAACGCCGTCGAATCGGCCGCAGAGAAGATGCACGCGGAGGACGCGGCGGCCGACGGCGGCGTCATCGAGGAGGGAGGTGACTGACAATGGCAACAGAAGAAACTGACCACGAAGACGGCGTCCAGTCGATCGATCCCGACGACGTCGACACCGAGGACATCCTCGGCTCGGCGATCGAACGCCGCGAGGACCCGGCGCTCGTCTCGGGCGAGGCGGAGTACACCGACGACATCCAGAAGCCGGAGATGACCCACATGGCGATGGTCCGGAGCCAGTACGCTCACGCCGAGATCGAGGAGGTCGACACGTCCGCGGCCGAGGAGATGGACGGCGTTGTCGCTGTGTACACGGCCGATGATCTGGACGTGCCGGGCAACCTCCCAGTCGGGTGGCTGCTCGACTCGCTGGAGCAGGTCAATCACCCGATCCTGGCGGGCGATCGCGTCCGGTACCAGGGCGACGCGGTGGCGATCGTGGTCGCCGAGGAGCGCTACCAGGCCCACGACGCCGCCGACGCGGTCGACGTCGAGTACGAACGCCTCGACGCGGTCGCCCATCCCGGCGAGGCGCTCGACGACGACGCGCCGGTCATCCACGAGGAGGCCGGCTCGAACCAGGCGTTCGACTGGGAGATCGGCGACCAGGAGGCGACCAAGCAGGCGTTCGAGGAGGCCGAGACGACGGTCTCGCTGGACCTGCACAACCAGCTTCTGATCCCCAACGCGATCGAACCCCGGGCGACGGTCGCGGACTACCACCCACGGACCGACGAGCTGGAGCTGGACATGACCTCCCAGAACCCGCACGTCCACCGGCTGCTGATGTCGGGGGTGATCGACCATCCCGAGCACAAACTGTCGATCCGGGCGCCGGAGGTCGGCGGCGGGTTCGGCTCGAAGATCCACCACTACGCCGACGAGGCACTGACCGCCCTGGCGGCCAAAGACCTCGAACGGCCGGTCAAGTGGACCGCGACACGCACGGAGACGTACATCACGGACGCGCAGGGCCGCGGTCACGAGACGACGGGGGAGATGGCGCTCGACGAGGACGGCAACATCACCGGCCTCAGGGTGCACACGAAGGCGAACATGGGTGCGTACCTCTCGACGTTCGCGCCGTCGATCCCGACGTACCTCTACGCGACGCTGTTGTCTGGACAGTACGAGATTCCCACCATCTACTGTACCGTGGAGGGCGCGTTCACGAACGTCCCGCCGGTCGACGCCTACCGCGGCG
Source organism: Halobacteriales archaeon SW_10_66_29 (assembly GCA_003022845.1). GTDB lineage: Archaea > Halobacteriota > Halobacteria > Halobacteriales > Haloarculaceae > Halovenus. The sequence continues at coordinate 3,994 of PXSF01000009.1, forward strand.
CGGGCCGGCCGGAGGCGTCGTACGTCGTCGAACGCCTCGTCAGGCAGGCTGCCCGCGAGGTCGACATGGACCCGGCCGAGTTCCGCCGGCAGAACTTCGTCCCCGGCGACGCGTTCCCCTACGAGACGCCGGTGGCGATGGAGTACGACAGCGGCGACTACGAGAAGACGCTGGACCGGGCCAAGGAGATGCTGGACTACGAGGAGTTCCGCGAGCGCCAGGAGCAGGCCCGCGAGGACGGGCGGTACCTCGGCGTTGGCCTGTCGGCGTACATCGAGGCCTGCGGGATCGCCCCCTCGGAGCTGGTCGGCGAACTGGGCGCCCAGGCCGGCCTCTGGGAGAGCTCGGTCGTGCGGTTCCAGCCCTCCGGGACCGTGACGGTGTACGTCGGCACGTCGGGGCACGGCCAGGGTCACGACACGACCTACGCCCAGATCGTCGCCGACAAGCTCGGCGTCGAGTACGACGACATCGAGGTCGAGGAGGGCGACACCGACGAGATCCCCCAGGGGATGGGCACGTACGGCAGCCGGAGTGCGGCGGTCGGCGGCGGCGCCATCGTCGAGAGCGCCGAGAAGGTCATCGAGAAAGGGCGGAAGATCGCAGCCCACCAGCTCGAGGCCGACCCCGAAGACGTCGAGTTCGAGAACGGCGGGTACCAGGTCGCCGGCGCTCCAGATCGGTCGATGACGATCCAGGACGTCGCGGGCGCGTCCTATCTCGCACACGACATTCCGGACGACATGGAGCCGGGCCTGGAGGCGACCTCCTTTTTCGACCCCGAGAACTTCGTGTTCCCGTTCGGCATGCACGCGGCGATCGTCGAGGTCGACCCCGACACGGGCGAGATCGAGTTCGAGGAGTACGTCGCGGTCGACGACGTGGGCAACCAGATCAACCCCAAGATCGTCGAGGGGCAGATCCACGGCGGCATCGCCCAGGGGATCGGCCAGGCGCTGTACGAGAGCGCCGAGTACGACGACAACGCCCAGCTGACGACGGGGTCGATGCAGGACTACGCCGTGCCGAAGCCGTCCCACATCCCGGAGATCAAGACGGCCTCGACGGTGACCGAGAGCCCACACAACCCGCTGGGCGTCAAGGGCGTCGGCGAAGCCGGCACGATCGCCGCGCCGCAGGCGGTGGTCAACGCCGTCGTGGACGCGCTCGAACCGTTCGGCGTCGAAGACATCGAGATGCCGCTGACGAACGAGCGGGTGTGGCGCGCCATCCACGAGAACGGAGGTGGTGACTGATGTACCCAGCACAGTTCGAGTACGAGAAGGCGGGGAGCGTTTCCGACGCGATCGACGCGCTGTCGAGCAACCCGGAGGCGGAGCTGATCGCGGGCGGCCACAGCCTCCTGCCGACGATGAAGTCCGGGCTCGCGGACCCCGACATGCTCGTCGACATCGGCGACGTCGACGAACTACACGGGATCGACCACGGCGACGGCAGCACGCGGATCGGCGCGATGGTCCGCTACGCCGACGTCGCAGACGACGACACACTCCGGGAGGAAGCCGAAGTGTTCGCCGAGACGGCACACCAGATCGGCGACTTCCAGGTACGCAACCGCGGTACAGTCGGCGGCAACATCGCCCACGCCGACCCTGCGTCGGACCTGCCGGGTGCGGTCCTGGCGGCGGACGCGACGATGCACGTCGCCGGTCCGGACAGTGAGCGGACGGTCGACGCCGACGACTTCTTCCATGGCATGTACGCGACTGACGTCGGCGAGGACGAACTCCTGACGGCCGTGGAAGTTCCCCACGAAGGGACAGCCGGCGCCTACGCGAAGAAGCCGAACCCGGCCTCCGGCTACGCGCTCGTGGGTGTCGCGGTCCGCCTGACGATGGACGGCGACACGGTCACGGACGCGCGCATCGGTGCCAACGGCGTGATGGACCACGGGACGAGACTCCCGGACGCTGAGGACGCCATCGAGGGGACGTCGCTCTCGGCGGACTCGATCGAGGCCGCCAGTGACGCCGCCGGCAGTACGCTCGACGAGTACATGGTGATGGAAGACCAGCAGGCCTCCGCCGAGTTCCGCCTGCAACTGCTGAGCGCATACACCGGGCGCGCTCTCGAACAGGCCGGCGAGCGGGCCGGCGTCCTGTAGGCGGCGTCGGCTCGGTAGCCCCGGACCTGCTCGCTCAGGTAACCGATCGGGAGTAACAGCCGGCCAGATTGCCGTCTGTTTCTACTGGCGAAACAGTCCACTTCCTTGCGGACTGAACGAGCGCGCCGAGGGCTTTTTACATCGCTGACACCAACGGACTTCGACTATTGACGTATAGCAAGCGGAAGCCCCGTCCTTTAGGGCGGGGTCTAAGCGATAGGCCCGGCCGAACAGCCGCC
>PXSF01000010.1 GCA_003022845.1 Halobacteriales archaeon SW_10_66_29
AACGTCTGGGGTACGAGAACCGCGACACGATCCGCGACGTCGTCCGTACGGAGGTCGAGAAGTACCGCGAGACGCTCGAACGCGGCAGCCGCCGCGTCGAATCGCTCGCCGGGGAGTACGCCGACCGCGGTGAGTCGATCCCGACCGACGAACTGGTCGAACTGTACGACTCACACGGCATCCAGCCCGACATGGTCGAGGACATCGCGGCAGAGCACGGCGTCTCCGTTGACGTCCCCGACAACTTTTACTCGCTGGTCGCGGGCCGACACAGCGACGAGACCGAGGAGGCCGAGACAGGGGAGCCGAGCATCGAGGACACCGAGCGGTTCGCCGAACTGCCGGCGACCGACCGGCTGTACTACGACGACCAGCAGCGCCTGGAGTTCGAGGCGGTGGTGCTCGACGTGTTCGAGCGCGAGGACGGCTACGACGTCGTGCTGGACCAGACGATGTTCTACCCGGAAGGCGGCGGACAGCCGGCCGATCACGGGTGGCTCTCGACCGACGACGTGACGGCGGAGGTCGCGGACGTCCAGCGGGTCGGCGACGTGATCGTCCACCGGACCGACGACAACCCCGGGAAGGGGGAGTTCGTCCGCGGGACGATCGACGGCGGGCGCCGGCGGCGGCACATGCGCCACCACACCGCCACGCACATCGTCGGCCACGCCGCCCGGCAGGTGCTGGGCGACCATCTCCGGCAGGCCGGCGCCCAGAAGAGCGAGGACAGCAGTGGGTGGACCGCAACGAGGCGGAGGCCGACTACGGGTTCGACATCTACCAGGGCGGCATCCCGGAGGGCGAGCAGATCCGGCTGATCCACGCGGGGACGGACACGCAGGCCTGCGGCGGGACCCACGTCTCCCGGACCGGCGACGTCGGCGCGATCAAGCTGCTCGGCACCGAGCGCGTCCAGGACGGCGTCGTCCGGCTGACGTACGCGGCCGGCGACGCCGCCATCGAGGCCACCCGGCGCACCGAGGACGCCCTCTCCGACGCCGCCGACGTGCTGGACGTCAGCCCCGAGGAGGTCCCCGAAACTGCCGAGCGCTTCTTCACGGAGTGGAAGGATCGCGGCAAGCGCATCGAGGAGCTGAAAGAGGAGCTCGCGGAGATCCGCGCCAGCGGCGATGACACCGAGACCGTCGACATCGACGGCACGACGGCAGTCATCCAGCGCGTCGACGGCGACATGGACGAACTCCGTGCAACGGCGAACGCGCTCGTCGACGACGGCTCCATCGCGGTGCTGGGCTCGGGCGCCGACGGCGCGCAGTTCGTCGTCGCCGTGCCCGACGGCGTGCCGGTCGACGCCGGCGAGGTCGTCGGCGAACTCGCCCGGCGCGTCGGGGGCGGTGGCGGCGGCCCGTCGGACTTCGCACAGGGTGGCGGCCCCGACGGCGACGCCCTCGAGGACGCCCTCGCGGAGGCGCCGGACATCCTCAGGCAGCGGCTGAACGCCTGAGCCGTGCCGACGACCACAGCCGAGGGCGTCGACCTGTTCTACGAGACCGCCGGCGACGGCGAGACGGTGACGTTCGTCGGCGAGGCTGGCTACGGCGCCTGGCAGTGGGGCTGGCAGGCCGAGGCGCTGACCGGCCCATACGGGACGCTCGTCTGGGACCTGCGGGGCACCGGCCGGTCGGACTGCCCGCCGGGACCGTACAGCGTCGACCGCCTCGCGGCGGACCTGGAGGCGGTGCTGTCGGCGGCCGAGGCCGACAGGACCCACCTCGTCGGCGCCGGCCTCGGCGGGATGGTCGCGCTCGCCTACGCCCGCGAGTACGACCGCGCCCGGAGCCTGACGCTGTGCGGGGCTGCCCCGGACGGTGGCGGGGTCAACGAGAACGCTCTCCGATCACTGCACGCCCCCACCGACGACGGGGCAGCCATCCGGGACTCCCTGGTGGCTGCGTTCTCCGAGGAGTTCCTGACTGAGCAGGACGACCTCGTCGCACAGATCTGCGAGTGGCGGGCAGCCGACGATGCCACCCGCGAGGGGTTCGAGGCCCAGGTCGCGGCCGCGCTCGACTTCGAGGCGCCGCCACTGTACGAGGTTTCGCTGCCGGCGCTCGTCTTTCAGGGCGTCGACGACCCCGTCGTCCCGACGTCGGCGGGTCGTTCGCTCGCCGCCGACCTCCCCCGCGGCACGTTCGAGGCCGTCGAGGGACGGCGCCTCCACTTCGTCGAGCACGCCCGCGCGGTCTCCGACCGGTTGGCGGTGTTTCTCGACGACGTGTGAACGCCCTGCCGCTCGGGATATCGATCAGGAGGCTGCCCGGCAGACCCAGCAGGAGCGACAGTCCCGCCAGCAGGAGATCCACCAGCAGCTCGACACTGCCGGGTCGAGTTCGAATCACTTATCGGGCGGGCACGGTTACCTAATGGGGAATGAGCGATACGGAGCTTGCGGTCGTCGAGTTCGTGCTGACGACGCTGGCCTACAACGAGCGGTCGGACCTCGACGCCGACGACCTGCCGCCCGGGTACAGGGAGCCGTTCTGGAGCGAGGGGCGGATCGAGCGACCGCTGTCGGCGACGGCCGAGACGACGGGGGAGGCCACCGGCGTCGCGCGGCCGTGGGAGGCGATTTCGGGGCTGATGTTCACCGACCACGACGAGTTCTCGGGGTCGCTATCGTTCACCGACCGGGAGATGGCCGAGCAGTGGTACCTCGACCGCGTCGACGACGAGCGCATCGAGCGCAACCCCACGCTGACTGCCGCATTCGAGGACGAACGCGACGTCGACCTCGACCTGGCGCGCGAGCGCAACCGCCCGGCCCGCGCCGACCGGGCGTTCATCGACGCCCTCCTCGACGAGTACTTCGACGAGGACGAGGAGGACGAGATGCTCGACCTCGTGGAGGTACGCGCGCCCGAGGAGATCGAGCAGACGCTGGCCGACATCGTCCTCACCAGCGAGCAGGAGGGCGAGATCCAGAAGATTGTCAAGGCGATCGAGCACCGCGAGTACCTCGCCAGCATCGGCCTGCGCGAGATCGGCAAGCTGCTGTTCGTCGGCCCGCCGGGCACCGGCAAGACGTCGGTCGCGCGGGCGCTGGCGCGCAAACTCGGCCTGCCGTTCGTCGAGGTGAAGCTGTCGATGATCACCAGCCAGTACCTCGGTGAGACCGCCAAGAACGTCGACAAGACGTTCGAGGTGGCCAAACGGCTCGCGCCCTGCATCCTGTTCATCGACGAGTTCGACTTCGTCGCCAAAACGCGCTCCAGCGACGAGCACGCCGCGATCAAGCGCGCCGTCAACACGCTGCTGAAGAGCATCGACGAGGTGTCGCTGATCCAGGACGAGGTGCTGTTGATCGGCGCCACCAACCACCCGGACGAACTCGACGCGGCAGCCTGGCGGCGCTTCGACGAGATCGTCAACTTCCCCAAACCGGACGCTGGCATGCGGGCGGATATCCTGGAAATCGTCACCCGCGAGATGGAGATCGTCGACTTCTCGCCGGCGGATCTGGCCGACATCACCGGGGGCCTGACGGGCAGTGACCTCCGGCTCGTGTTGCGCGAGGCCGTCCTGGAGGCGCTGACCGAGGAGCGGACGACGCTGACCCAGCAGGACCTGATCGACGCCGTCGAGGACTTCGAGGAACGGGACACCCTGAAGAACCTCGACATGATCGAGGGCGACCACGACGCGCTGGTCGCCGGCGGCGACCTGTCGGGTGACGGCGGGCACAGTCACGACCACAGCCACGACTGATCGCGACGGCGAAGAGCCGGGCTACCGGCGAACGCTCGCGACGTTCTCGGCTGCAGCTGCGACCTCGGCGATGGCCTCGGCGTGTTGCTGGAGCGTCGCCGAGTCCGAGGCGCTCGGCGATGCTGCCGAGATCGACAGCGCCCTCCTCGGTTTCCACAAAGCGTATACACTATTCGGTGGTCTCAGAGAAGAGTATCTGCCCGTCGGCCCGAGTTTCCGGATCCGCATTCCGGACACCAAACTCTGCTTTGGCAAGCGTTGGAAACTCTTCTTTTTCCGCAGTGCCGACCGAATTGGGATACCACATCGCAACGACCCGGGTGGTTGCATCCTCTCTCTGGTGAGCGCCGTATGCAACTAGTTCTGGCACGGTTGAGAGCTCGAACTCTCTACCACTCATCTGGCGTTCGATGAACGATTGGCCCCCTTCCAAGACCGCGTGATAGTCAACAGGTTCGAGATGACCGAGCAGTTCCTGGACGTTGTTGTTGCTCTCGACATACGTATGTTCACCTGCTGTGCGGTTGTCGAGTGTCGTGTCAACCCAAGCTTTGGAATCCGCGAGCAGTACCTCCCCGTTGTTCGCAAAGTATATCGGACCACGGTTGTCGTCGCCCGGGATCCTATAGCGGTCGAATCCACGGCTATTTCCCTCGTGTTCGATCTCGTCGTCCTCCTCATCAATCTCAATCGATCCCACGAACACGGTGCCCGGCGATGGATTTTCAGGCACGTCCTCACTGAGGCCGATACCCTGGATATCTACCATCCGATCCACTGTACTGTCCTCCGTGATGTGGAGGACCGACGGCCGCATGGAGGTGAAGTTCGGCTTGTTTCGCCCCACTGTATCGATTCTCAGGATTGTCCACTCTTTCACTGGCGGGTAAATGAATGACAGCCCCGTTTGGAGTGACGATGGGAGCGACGTGTCTCCAATGCTGTTCTCGTCTTTCGCAGGCGTGTTCTCTTCGGCCGGCGAATCACCTTCTGAGGCTTTATCGCCTACACAACCAGCAGCCGCGACTGCCGTGGCCGTGCCGATCCCTGTCAACAGCCTTCGTCTGGAGGGTCTTTCCATATTTTATTTTCTATAGTATACGTTGATAAATATTTGGGGCCAAGAGTTCACGAATGGTTACCACCATTACACCAGTAGTCGGCATCCGAGTCACTATCAATGTTAACCCGGTTATCGGCATCCGCGGTCTTTTTGTTCGGAAACGCCGAGTGTCGAGGTGATGGAGGTAACGCTGCTGGGAACGGGAGACACGACCGGGACGCCGACGGTCAGCTGTGACTGCGAGACGTGCCGGCGCGCCGGCGACCCCGGCGACGAGTTGCGCGAGCGCCTCCGCGAGCGCGGCGCGACCATCACCGACGCCGGCGGCGTCGAGCGGACCCGTTTCTCGGTGCACGTCCGCAACGACCGCACGGGCGAGTCGCTGCTGGTCGATTTCACGTTGAGCGGACCCACTTTTCGGTGCACGTCCGCAACGACCGGACGGACGAGTCGCTGCTGGTGGATTTCAGTCCCGACTTCCGCCAGCAGTTCCTCCGGGAGGGCGTGCCGCTGCCCGACGCCGGCATCGTCACGCACGTCCACTTCGACCACCTCGACGGGCTGGGCAACTGCTTCCGGCTGTTCGACGAGTTGACCGTCCACGCGGCCGACGAGACCAACCCCGTGACCGGCGAGAGCGTCGCCGGCACCGTCGCGAGCGACTACGCCTACCTCGATCAGCTGACGATCCAGTCCCAGACGCCCCACGAGCCGTTCGAGACCTGCGGGTTCGAGGTGACGCTGCTCCCGGTCGACCACCCGCCGTTGCTGTGTTACGGGCTCGTAATCGAGGATCCGGAAACCGGCGCGAAACTCTCGATTACGGGCGACACCAGCTACGACGTTCCCGAGGCCTCACGCGAGGCGCTCGCAGATCCGGACCTGCTGCTTGCGGACGGCATCGTGCCGGCGGAGCTGTGCGTCCACCACCCGAAAGGCGGCGCCCACCACGACGAGCATGGCGTGCCACGGACGTTCGGCACCAAGCACATGACCCGCGAGGGGGCGCTCGCGATGGCCGAGGACCTCGACGCGAGCGAGACGCGGCTGGTCCACGTCGCTCACTACTACCCCGCAGACGAGGCGTTCGCGGAGCCGCTCGCCTGGGACGGCGAGCGCTACGAGCTGTCCTGACACTCAGCGTCTGACAGCCAGACCAGCAGGCCGTTCTGGGCGTGCATCCGGTTTTGCGGCCACCTTTTTCTCCTCGGGTGCCTCACTGCGTTCGGCACCGCTCGTCGAAAAAGCTGGACCAAAAAGCGCCTCGTTCGCTGCGCTCACTCGGCGTCGGACAACCAGACCAGCAGCCCGTTCTGGGCGTGCATCCGGTTTTCTGCCTGGTCCCAGACGATGGCGTTGTCGCTCTCCAGCACTTCGTCGGTTATCTCCTCGCCGCGGTGGGCGGGCAAGCAGTGCATCACCGGGCGGTCGCCGACGAGGTCGGCCGTCACCTGGAACCCGTCGAAATCGCGGAGCTTCTCCTCGCGCTCATCTTCCTGGCCCATACTGACCCAGACGTCGGTGTAGACGACGTCCGCGTCCGCGACCGCCTCCTCGGGGTCGTGGGTTTCGGCGGGCGGGTTGCCCAGCGCGGCCGCGCGCTTGCGTACGCCGTCGTCGATCCCGTACCCCTCCGGCGTTGCGACCGTGAGGTCGATGTCGGTCATCGCCGAACCGAGGACGAACGACTGGCAGACGTTGTTGCCGTCGCCGACCCAGGCGACGTCGACGTCGAAGCCGCCGAACTGTTCCCCAGGTGGATGTCCTCGGGGCCGAGGAAGACGGCGTGCCCGTCGAGCTGGGTCATCCCCGTCTCGAAGGACACCCGCGTCCGCGTCGAGGGTTTCTCGAAGATCATCGCGAGCGTCCGGTTGGTCAGCGACGGCGCCTCGCGGCCCGCCTTGATGGCGGCGGCGCGGTCGAGCACGGCGTGCAGTTCCTCCGGCGTGAGGTCGTCGACGTCGAGTATGTTCATGCTTCCTCCAGGAGGCGTTCGCTTGCAGTTTCGAGGACGGCCACGGCGCGGTCGTACTCCGGGAGCAGGAGGTGTTCCCGCGGCGTGTGATCGAGCGACGAGTCGCCGGGGCCGTAGGTGACCATCGGGCAGTCCCAGTGGTCGGCGAACACGTTCATGTCGCTGGTGCCGGTCTTGCGCAACAGTCGGGGCTCGCCGTCCTGCCCCCGGATCGCCGCGCGGAACGCCCGCGCGACGGGCGTCCGGGGGCTCTGCAGGGTCGGCTCGACCCTGTCGAACCAGTTGACGGTGCCGCCCTCCAGGCAGCCGTCGGCGATCTCGCGGACCTGGTCGGCGGTGTACTCCGGCGGCACCCGGAGCTGGACGTCCATCGTCGCCTCGACGGAGTGGCCGTCGTCGGAGATGCCGCCCTCGAAGCTGATCGGCTTCGTGGTGACGCGCTCGAAGACGGGCTCCCAGTCGTCGGGGTCGAACGCCGCCTCGACGCGGTCCCACCAGTCCATCGCGTCCTGGATCGCGTTGTTCTCCGGGCGCGAGGAGTGGCCCGACTCCGAGGTGGCGACGTAGGTGCCGCCGAGCAGCCCCCGGTAGCCCAGCGTGATCCCGTCCCAGCCCGACGGCTCGCCGTTGACGACGGTGTCGGGCTCGCCCTCGCGGTCGTCGACGGCGTAACGGCTCCCACGGGAGTCGACCTCCTCGCCGACGACTGCCAGGAAGCTCGCACCCGTCCGGACCGCGGCGACGGCCATCGCCGACAGCGAGCCTTTCGCGTCGACGCTGCCCCGGCCCCACAGCGCCCGCTCGCCGTCGTCGGTCTCCTCGATGCGGACGGGAATCTCGCCGGGGACGGTGTCGATGTGGGAGGTCAGCAGGACGCCGTCGTTGGCCGGCGCGCGGACGTTGCCGGCGTCGTCGATCCACACCTCGCGGTCGTGCGCCTCGAAAAACGCCGCCAGGCGGACCGCGCAGTTGCCCTCCTTGCCCGTGACCGACGGCGTCTCGACGAGGTCGAACAGTAGCTCGCGGGCCTCGTCGTCGTCCGCCGTGAGCTGTTCGCCGTGACTTGTCATCCGCGTCCCTCCAGTTCGATCATGTGATCACCTCGGCGAGCGCGTCGACGGCGCGGTCGACGTGGGTTTCCTCGATTACGAGCGGCGGCAGGAACCTGACGACGGTCCGGCCGGCGGGCAGCGCGAGGATCCCGTGGTCGATGGCGAGGTCCCGCAGCACGCCGTTGGCGCTGCGGCCGACCTCGATCCCGACCATCAGCCCCTCGCCGCGGACGTCCCGCACCTCCTCGCCGAGTTCGCGCTCGACACGGTCGCGCAGGTACGCGCCCGTTTCGGCGGCGTGTTCCGGGATTTCCTCCTCGCGGATCGTCGAGACGGTCGCGTTCGCGGCGGCGGCGATCACGGGGTTGCCGCCGAACGTTGAGGCGTGGTTGCCGTAGTCCTCGGCGATCCAGTCCCGGCACAGCGTTGCGCCGATCGGCAGCCCGTTGGCCAGCCCCTTGGCGCTGGTGACGATGTCCGGGACGACGCCCGTGCGCTGGCTGTCCCACAGCCGGCCGGTCCGGCCCAGCCCGGTCTGGATCTCGTCGAAGATCAGCGACGCTCCGACCGCCTCGGTCGCCTCGCGCGCCGTCTCCAGGAACTCGGTCGTCGCGGGGTTGATGCCGCCCTCGCCCTGGATCGGCTCCAGCAGTACCGCGGCCGTGTCGTCGTCGACAGCCGCCGCGAGCGCCTCGCTGTCGTTGTACGCCACGAACTCGATGTCCTCGAGCAGCGGCTCGTACTGTTTCTTGTACTTGTTCTTCCAGGTCAGCGACAGCGAGCCCATCGTGCGGCCGTGGAACGCCCGCATGCAGGCGACGAACTTCGTGTTGCCCGTCGCCGACCGCGAGAACTTCAGCGCCGCCTCGACGGCCTCGGTCCCGGAGTTACAGAGCCAGACGTTGTCGATGTCCCCGGGGGCGGCGTCGGCGAGCGTCCCGTACAGCTCCTCGCGGACCCCGACCGGGTACGTCGCCTGGACGTACGTCAGCTTCGAGAGCTGGTCGTGAATGGCGTCCTTCACGCGGTCGTGGTCGTGCCCGAGCGGGACGCAGGCGTAGCTCCCGCCCAGGTCGAGGTACTCCGTCCCGTCGTCGTCGGTCATGTACACGCCGTCGCCCGACTCGATCCGGATCGGTTTCTTGCTGTAGACGAAGTCGCTCATGCTGTATCGACCTCCAGCGCGCCCTGCTGGATGTGTGTTCCGCTTCCCTCCAGCGCCGCTGTCACCGGCGCCTCGGCGTTCGCGTCCGCGACGACTACCTCGGCGGCGCCGCCGGTCAGCGCCTCCTCGGCGGCCATCAGCTTCCGGGCCATGAACCCCGCCGCGGCCGCCTCGACCTCCTCCCACTCCGCGGCTGTCTCGACGGTCTCGAACAGCGTCGCGGGGTCGTCGGGGTCGGCGAGGATGCCCGGCACGTCCGTCAGGAGGACGAGCGTCGCATCGAGCGCCCCGGCGATCACCGCCGCGGCGCGGTCGGCGTCCGTGTTGACCGGCGTCACCGCCCGGTCGTCCTCGATGCCAGCCATCGGCGGGCTGCAGACGGGCGTGTACCCCTCGGCGAGCAGCGAATTCAGGAGTCCGTTGTTGACCGCCTTTGGCGTGCCGGAGTGGTCGCCGCGACGGATCTTCTTCGTCCCGTCCTCGACGACCCGCACTGCCGAGGTCCGCGGCCCCTCCAGGAGGCCGCCGTCGACCCCCGACAGCCCGACGGCGTCGACGCCGGCGCTCCGGAGCGAGGCGACCAGCTGCGTGTTCACACGCCCGGCCAGCACCATCTCGAACACCTCCATCGTCTCCGCGTCGGTGAACCGACCGACGACGCCGTCGGGCGTCTCGACGTACTCGGGCTCGATTCCGAGGCGGTCGAGCGCGTCGTCGACGGCCGTCGAGCCGCCGTGCGTGACCACGACGTCCTCGCCGTCCTCGACGATCGAGGCGACGTCGGCGATGGCGTCGGCCGGATCGACCGCGCGCGCGCCGCCGATCTTGACGACGACCGTCATCGGGTGGCACCTCCCCGCGGTTCGTCCCCGCGACTGCCTTGGGTTCGGGGTAGCGGTACACCCCGCCGCCGCCGGCTACGAGGTCGACGAACGGCTCGTCCTCGTAGCTGCCGCGGTAGGCCCCCCAGAGGTCGCCCTTCGAGACGGGCTCCTCCGGAAAGACGTGACACGTCGCCGACGCGCCGCGGGTCATGTCGACCGCGTGGACGGTAAAGGAGACGTCCAGCCCCAGGTACGCGCCGATCTCGGCCTCGTGTCTGTGACCGGTCGGTGCGTACGGGCGGACGACGCCCGAGCGCTCGGGGTGGGAGGCGGCCTCGCCGCCGCCGGCGCCGCCCTCGCTGGAGCCGACCTTGAGGTCGACGACGATCCGTTCGTCGCCGTCCAGAATCCCGTCCTCGACCAGCGGCAGCAGGCCCAGGATCGTCGCCGTGGCGTTGCAGCCGCCGGAAGCGATCAGGTCGGCACCGGCCAGTTCCTCGCGGTCGAGTTCCGGCAGCGCGTACACCGCGTCGTCGAGCAGGTCCGGCCGCTCGTGGCCGTCGTACCACTCGTCGTAGCCGTCCTCGCTGGGCAGGCGAAAGTCCGCCGAGAGGTCCACGACGGTGTCTGCCGCCTCCCGGTAGCGGTCAATCTCGGTCATCGAGACGCCGTGTGGCGTCGCCGCGAACAGGACGTCGACGGAGTCGAGTTCTTCGGGGCTGGAAAAGCGCAGCTCGAGATCCCGGAGGTTCGGGTGGACGTAGCCGACGGTCTTGCTGGCTTTCGAGCGACTCGTCGCCTGGACGAGGTCGAACTCGGGGTGGTTCGCGAGCAGGCGGAGCAGTTCGCCGCCCCCGAACCCGCTCGCGCCGACGACGCTCGCGGTGTAGGTCATCCTATTCGGCCTCCCGGTGGCTCATACTGCCGGACGTGATTCCGTTACCACCCGGATAGCGCTCAGCATCTGAGACAACCGAAAACCCCAGTCTGATACTGGTGGCTGTACGTACGTGAACACTCGACTTGAGAATCCAGGCGGAACGGGTCTGTATCCGCAGATAGCAGAGACTGGCGAGTAAAAGAATTACAGCCACCAGTATGAGCATCACTCGGAGTAACATAGTCACGTCCGGCAGTATCATGAGTGTGCCCCGACGCTGGGCTCGGTCTGCGAGCGCTCCTCGTCGACGGTCGCTTCCAGCCAGTCGACGACCGCCCCGGGGACGTCGAGGTCGACGGTGCCGTTCAGCGCCTTGAACTCGACGGTGTGGTTGACCTCGTGGACCGTGTAGCCCGGCCCGTCCTCGCCTTCGAGTTCCATCAGGTCGACGCCCAGCAGGCCGCCGCCGACCGCCTCGCACGCCTCCGCGACGATCGCTTTCGCCTCGTCGTCGAGTTCGAACCCGGCGGTGTCGGCGTCTTTGGCGGCGTTGGTCAGCCAGTGGTCGGAGTGGCGGACCATCGCGGCGATCGGCTCGCCGTCGGCCGCCAGCACGCGGACGTCACGGCCCGGCTTCTCGACGAACTCCTGGACGTAAAACACCTTGTGCTCGTAATGGCCCAGCGTCTCCTTGTGCTCGAAAATCGCCTCCGCGGCCGAGCGGGAGTCGATTTTCGCCATCAGCCGCCCCCAGGAACCGACGACGGGCTTCAGCACGCAGGGGTAGCCAAAGCGCTCGACGATCTCCAGGGCGGCGTCGCTCGTGAACGCGACCTCCGTCCGGGGGGTCGGGACGCCCGCGCCCGCCAGCGTGAGGCTGTTGTTGACCTTGTCGGCGCACACCTCGGCGGTCTCCGGGCTGTTCACGACTGGGATGCCGTACGCGTCCAGGTACCGGGTGGCGTACAGGCTCCGGCTGGTCGCCAGGCAGCGGTCCAGCACGACGTCGACGTCCTCGAACGCGGCCGGCGGCTCGGTCAGCCCGAACGACAGCTTGCGGATGTCGAGTTTCTCGACCGTGTGCCCGCGGTCGCGCAGCTCCGCGAGCAGGAGCTTCTCGTCTTTGCGGATGCGCGAGTACAGGATTCCGACGTTCATCGTGTGCTCCTGGCCCTCTCGATCACGCGATCACTCACCCCAGTCTTCCTCCAGCTCGGGCGCTGTCTCCAGGCTCACCGGCTCCGTGTCGACGACTTCCAGCTCCGCACCGCAGGTGCCACAGTCGACGATCTCTCCGACTTCGAGCGCCTCGTGCAGGGTCAGGTCCGCCCCGCACTCGATGCATTCTGCCATTGTACTCCTCTCTCACCGCTACACCCACTTAAATTCGTCGAAAGTATAATAGAAATTAAGTGACGCAGTATCGGCTAAGAGCGTTCGAGAACCGTCAAAACTGCCGTATTCTGATTTCTCATATCAGAACTGAGTACGATCCCCCCGCGGGGATCGTGGGATCGGTCGAGGTGGCCGTGGCGCCGCGTGCCGTTCCACAGAGTCACGTCCGACAGTATCAGACATAGTTCGCCACCTCCGCGTCGAGCGTCTCCGCGGCGTCGTCGAGGTGGGTCTGCCGCGTCCCGGCCGCCTCGCGGTGGGCGGCGAGGTTCTCGCGCGCCCGGTCGAGGTGTGTCTCGACGGCCTCGGGCGCGGGCCCGCCGCGGGAGTCCCGCATCGCCACGTTCTCGACGGGATCGAGCACGGCCTCGACCGCGGCCGCGTCGGTGACGGCGTCCAGCGGCTCGCCCAGCACCTCGCGACAGGCCTCGTCGATGGCGTCGACGCCGGGGTTGCCGCCGTCGTCGGCCAGTTCGCCCGCGCGTGCCTGCAGCGTCTCGGCGGGCCACTCGGCGGTCGCGACGGCGCCGACGGCGACCGGGACGGCCCCGTGGACGGCGTCGACGGCCTCCCAGGCGTGCCCGGTCGCGCGCTGCAGATCGCGGTTGTACGCCCGGGGCAGGCCGGTGAGCGTCGTCACCAGCCCCGAGAGCCCCGATGCGGCGTCGCCCGCACGACTGCGGACCAGTTCCAGCGTGTCCGGGTTCTTCTTCTGGGGCATGATGCTGGACGTCGAGGCGTAGTCGTCGGCCAGCTCGACGTATCCGTCGCTCGCGAACTCGACCACGTCCGTCGCCAGGCCCGCGAGCGTCGTCGCCAGGCCCGTCACCGCGGCGCTGCTCTCGACGAGGAAGTCCCGTGCGGAGGCAGCGTCCATCGAGTTCTCGACCAGGCCATCGAACCCGAGCAACGCTGCGGCGCGCTCGCGGTCGACGTCGAAACTCGTCCCCGCGAACGCCGCCGCACCGAGCGGCGACCGGTTCACCCGGTCGTAGGCGTCCAGCAGCCGGTCGGTGTCCCGGGCGAGCGCCGACTCGTAAGAGCACACCCAGTGGGCGACCGTCGTCGGCTGTGCGGGCTGGCGGTGGGTGTAGCCCGGCATGACCGTCCCCGTCTCGGCGGCGGCAACGTCCAGCAGCGTCTCGCGGCCCTCGACGACGGTCCCGACGGTCGCGAGCAGGTCCTCGCGCAGGCGGTAGCGGATGCAGGCCGCGACCTCGTCGTTGCGCGACCGCGCGGTGTGCATGCGGCCGCCCGCGGGCCCGACGCGGTCGATCACCGCCGTCTCGATCGCCTCGTGGACGTCCTCGCCGTCGGGGAGGGCGTCGTGACCGGCCGCCTCGACATCGTCGAGCGCCGCCAGGATCGCCGCGGCGTCGTCCGCTCCGATGATTCCCTGTTCGGCCAGCATCACGACGTGGGCCCGGTCGACCGCCAGGTCGGCGGCGAAGATCCGCTCGTCGGCGGCAAGCGAGGAGAGAAACGCCCGGGCGGGGCCGCCGCTGAACCGCTCGCGGCGGACGACGCCCTCGTCGGCGGCGTGGTCGCCGCCGGACGTCGTGTTCGCGCCGTCGTCGGTCTCCTCGGGGTCCGCGTCGTGGCTGGTCATCTCAGTGGGGTTTCTCGGGTGTCTCTGTCGATTCGGTCTCCGCGTCGTCCGCGTCGGGGCTCACCTTGCTGTTGGCCAGGCGGGACTGGAACCCGTGGTACTTGGCGACGCCGGTGGCGTCCTCCTGGGTGATGCTGCCGGTGACGGTGCCCTCGTCGAAGGACGCGGCGCTCTCGCTGTACACTGCGAACTCGCTCTCGCGGGCGACCGCGCGGCAGTGGCCGCCCTCCAGCTTGACCGTGACGGTGCCCGTCACCCGCTCCTGGGTGGCGTCGACGAACCCTTCGAGGGCTTTCATCAGCGGCGCGTCGATCAGCCCCTGGTAGGCTTTCCAGGCCCACTGCTGGTCGACCTGCTGTTTGAACTCGCGCTGTTCGCGGGTCAGTACGAGGCCCTCCAGTGCCTCGTGGGCCGTCAAAAGCACCGTCGCCGCCGGGTGCTCGTAGTTCTCGCGGACCTTCAGCCCGAGCATCCGGTCTTCCATCATGTCGGTGCGGCCGACGCCGTGGGCGCCGGCGAGGGCGTTGAGCCCCTCGATCAGTTCGACCGGGCCGAGCGCCTCGCCGTCGACGGCGGCCGGAATTCCGTTCTCGAAGGTGATCTCGACCAGTTCGGACTCGACGCCACCGGGGTTGTCCGTCCACTCGTAGATGTCGTCCTCGGGGATCGTCGAGGGGTCTTCGAGTTCGGAGCCCTCGATCGAGCGGCTCCAGAGGTTCGAGTCGATGCTGTAGCGGCCCTCCGACCCGCCCTCGACGGGCAGGCCCTGTTCGGCGGCGTACTCGTTTTCCCACTCGCGGGTCAGGCCGAGTTCGCGGACCGGCGCGATCACGTCGAGCGGCGAGTCACGCCAGACGGCCTCGAACCGGAGCTGGTCGTTGCCCTTGCCGGTACAGCCGTGCGCGAGCGCGTCACAGTCCTCCTCGAGGGCGACGTCGAGGATCGCCTCGGCGATCACCGGCCGCGCGAGTGCGGTTCCGAGCGGGTAGCCCTGGTAGGTCGCGTTCGCGGTGACGGATTCGAGGCAGAGTTCGGCGAACTCCTCGCGGGCGTCGACCACGAAATGTTCGACGCCGAGCGCGTTGGCGGTTTCGCGGGCCTCGGCGAACTCGGCCTCGGGCTGGCCGACGTCGACCGTGACGCCGATCACTTCATCGAAGCCGTACTTCTCTTTGAGCAGCGGGACGCAGACTGTGGTGTCGAGCCCGCCGGAGAAGGCGAGTGCAACTTTCGTGTGTTCTGGCATGGGTTTCGTGTCGTGTTGTGAGTGTCGGGTGCGTGATGTCCGCCCCAGAACCCGACGGTGGGCGGCGATTAGCTGCGGTACGTACGTCGTGGGGATGAAACTAAGTAGGGCCTTAACGGCCCGGTCGTGGTCGCGGGAGAACTGGGATGGCGGACCCGCCGGTCGGGGCGTTGCGTGCCTCCGTGCCGCGGGTCCACGTCATTACCAGTCTCTAATCCGATGCGCCTATTAATACTTTCTGATAGGGTAATGCCACCCGTTGACACTCGCCAGGCGGTGGACCGTCCGGCGGTTTCCGCGACGATAGTCGGACCTCTTTCATTTTGGATTTTTCCTAAAAGGGGCAGGTCACGGAGTGATTGTCGATAAAAACTCGGCTGTTCGGCACGTTCGTTTTACAGCCGGGCCGTTCGCTGTCGTTCCGTCAGTTATCGGTCGTCACTGCCAGATCGCTTCGATGACGAGTTTCCGTCCGTCGAGGATGACGTTGCGCTCGGGAGCGTCCGTCGCGACAGCATCGACGAACTCGTCGACGTTCGCGAGTGCGTCTTCGCTTCGGAACAGAAACCCGCTTCGGGTGACGCGTCCGTTCTCGTAGCCATCGGCGGTCATGTGAACTGCGTCGATGTCGGCGACAAACGACCGGACGGTTTCGACGGCATCCCGGTCGGGAACGATATCGGTGAAGAGGTCGGTACCGAGGTCGGCGGACGGGGTCGGTCTGGCAACGTTGTAATCGAAGACGCCGGTGCCGACGCGTTCGAGCAGCCAGGCCTTGTCCGGGTCTAGTTCGCCTTCTGTTGCCATCTCGATGTAGTCTTCGAGCAACGTCCGTTCGTAGTCCTGTTCGTACCCGGTGAGCAGAAACAGCATGGTATCGTCGCTCGCGGCGAACAGGGTACCCTGCTCCGAAGTCTTCTGTTCGTAGATCGTGAACTGCTCGCGTTCGGTGACTGCCTCGACGGACTCGTCCGCCTCCAGCGCCCCACGGTGGAGTTGCCCGTCGAAAACGCCGCGGTCACCGGCTATTGCGATCGATTCCACGGTCATCACGGGATTCTCGACTTCTCCTTCCTCGATCGGGACACCGACGACCTCGATGTCCTGCAGGACTGGTCTGGCACCCATGAGGAATCCAACGGCCACGAGAAGGCTGGACCCGGTCGATATCGGGAGCGCTTCTGCGTAACTCGTCACACCAGCCTCCGCAAGTCGGGTCTGCCGTCGGTCGTCTGTCTTGGAATCGAGGGCGATGTCATCGAAGAGTTTCTCGTACAGTGCAACGTCCCCGAGACGCTGGAAGTCGATACTGAGATAGGTGTGAGTCTCGTCGACAGGACCGGCCAGCCTCTCGTCGGGACCTGCAAGCCACCGCGAAGACGGCGGCAGTGCCATCGGGGCGGTCCCGATGTCGTCGTTCCCGTCCTGTGTCGGCGTCTCCTCACCAGTTGACGTCTCGTCGGCGGTTTCCGTTGGTGTGGTCTCATCATTCGCGGGCGTGTTGGAAGCAGTACCGTCGTCAGTGGTGATGCATCCGGCAGCACCTGCTACGGTGAGAGCTGTCCCAGCGAGGACGGCTCGGCGTTCGAGGGAATCAAGGTTCATTCGCTGTGTATTCTGATTTTATTCTCATCGAACAGTGTCACTTTTTCGGTTGTTCGAGAGCCGTGTTCAGCGCGATTCCGGGCAGATTCCCGCCGTCGGAAACTACTCCCCGCCCGGATCACGTGGCTCCGGTGGCAGCCCCTCGCCACAGTCTCGGCCCTCCACAACCAACCACCCGTCCTCTTCGTCGTAGACTGCAACCGAAAGCGTTGTAGTGATGTTCTCGTCACAGGGTGATTCAGCCGCGCTGTAGGTGAGCATCGTCGGGAACGCCGAACACTCCATCTCCACGGGCAACCCGCTGCCACCAGGATACTCATCTTCGATTGTCCCGATCCGTTTCGAGCAGACCTCTGTTCGGTTGCGATCGTACCCGTGGACGTGGACGTCGTGAAATGCCTTGAGGTCTTCCGATCCCTGATGCTGCTTGCGAAGTGTGAAACTCACCACCCAACCGTTCTCTCCCTCCTCAACCTGGATCGTCCCGAATGTAAGGCGCCTCCACGGGCCTCTATGTTCGGGGAAGCCATCGCACCCGGCAGTTGCCACCGTCAGCGAAGCCCCGACTGTCGCCAGAAGTCGTCGCCGCCGAACTGGTTCCGTCACGTTTGTCATCCACCTATCGCGATGGAACGTCCTCGAAATCGATCGTACTCAGTTCCTCGATACTGTACGCCAACCTCGGCTGTGGGCCTCCGATCACACTGAAATCGTCCGCATCGCCTGACATCATGATGTTCCACTCGACCACCTTCACAGTTCAGCATGCGTTTGCCAAATATTTCAGCGGAGGGGTTACCACTGTTTCAATACACCAGTGGCAACAGTGGCTCGTTCGACATGCTGCGTTACGGGATTATCACTCGGTGTCGACGCTGTGGATTAATCCGCCGTTACGTTTTGAATGACGCGGTTCGGGGGGAGTGATTCATTACATTGTTGGACTGTTGATTTCCAGACAATCTCGTTCTCATTCGGGTCTGTTCCACGCTGCTCGGCCGTCCCTACCCAGTAGAGAATTTCGACCGCGATGTCTTCATCGCAGGGTGATTGTGCCGCGGTTGCAGTCACGATTGCAGGAAACGACGAACAGCTGGCCGTGACCGTCGGTCGGCGGCCCGAGTCGCCGTCCAGATCGCCGACTTCTGCGGTGCAGACTCGCTGCCCTGTTTCGTCGTAGCCGAGTACCGTGATGTCTCGGAACTCCCGGTCCCAATCGTTGACGTTCCGGACCTCGACGGTCAGTTCCCAGGTTGTGGGTGTTTCTGACACGGTCGGGTAGAGAGCGAGCCGGTCTGGGTTGTCCCGCGGCGGACTCGTGACGCTACAGCCGGCGTGTGAGACGCCCAATAGCGCGATCCCTACTAGCACCACTCGTCGCTTCATGATCACCGGGAGGAGATGTTATCGAAGTCGATCGTCACAGACTGTGACCCTGGCACAGTCGACGATTGATCCACCGCGTCTATCGTACTATGCTCATTGTGTCGTCCGTACGCAAGCAAGCTATCAGTCACGGTTAGTTCCCGTCGTTTTCGATGGGCAAGCATCCGTCGTCTACTTCATCCGGCTTTACTCGTGGTTTTGGAGGGAGTCCCTCCCCACACCGACGCCGACATCCCATCGACCAGTAGTCCCCGTAGTCCTCGTCTTTGACATATATAGCAATCCGGATTACCGTCCTTACTTCGTCGTCGCATGGCGATTCTGCCGCATCGAAGGTGATCATCGTCGGGAACGTAGGACAGCTCATCTCGACCGAAATGGGTGTACTGGTTCTGTCGTCCGCAGTGACGTTCCCGATGTATTCAGAACAGACACGACGACGGTTCCGATCGTAGGCCAGGACTGTCACATCGGTAAATTTCGCCAGCTCGTCCCGGGCCTGATAGGTGTTCCCGACATCAAGTGAGAGCTGCCAGTAATCGTTGCGTTTATCAACCGTAATGTCGACGATGGATAACTTTTTGACGGGGGCTGCATTTGGATTCCCACACCCCGCTAACGGGACAAAGAGACTTCCGACCAACCAATGCGTAGCCGTCCGTCTCGTAATCATTGATCAGCCGTCCTTCGATGGAATGTTTTCGAAATCGATCGTCGACAACTCTTCGATACTGTAGGCTAACACAGGCCTCGGTCCCGCTCCGGTATCCTCAGCACTGCCCAGTCCCATAATACTCCAATCGAGTTCCAGTCCGGGTATTCTTTCGATCGTCTCGTCGGGCTCGAAACCGTCCCCATCCTCGTCATTACTGTACACTTCATAGCCCTTGGGGATAAGCCCGTCACCCACCAGCGGAATCGATATCGCCGTGTCGTCGGCCCACCCCACGCCCA
>PXSF01000011.1 GCA_003022845.1 Halobacteriales archaeon SW_10_66_29
TCCGCGCGCTGGTAGAGGTTGATCAGCTGGCCGAACTGGGCCATCGGCCAGACGAGGCGCTGGCCGAGGAACACGAACGTGACGAAGGTTCCGACCGACAGCGAGCCCGAGAGGAACCCCGGCGGGCCGGAGAACACCCAGATGCCGCCGACGACGAACGTCAGCACGAACCCGACGCCGGCGGTGAGCTGCAGCCCGGGGAAGAACTTGATCCGGGTGCGGACCGCCTCCATGTTCGTGTCGTAGTACTCCCGCGAGGAGTCGGTGACGCGCTCGGCCTCGAAGTTCTCGGTGTTGCTCACCTTGATCACGTCGATGCCGGCGAGGTTGTTCTCCAGCCGGGAGTTCATCCGGCCGACCGTCGAGCGCACCTCGGCGTACAGCGGCTGGATGCGCTGGACGAACAGGTGCGTAAAGAGGGCGATGATCGGCACCGTCACCAGCGCGATCACCCCGAGCTGGAGGTTGAGGTACAGCAGGACGACGGCGATCCCGCCGACGGTGACGACGAGCTGGGTCGCGATGTTCAGCCCGCCGTTGAGGAACTGCTCCTGCTTGTCCGCGAAGAAGTCCAGGTCCAGCCGCTGCATGGCGGCGTAGGTGTCGGTCCGGACCTCGTGCTGGACGCGCTGGGCGAAGACGTTCAGGCCCCGGCCCTTGATCCACGAGAACGTCGAGGACAGGAGGAACGCCCCGGCGACCAGCGCGGCGGAGAACCAGAACTGGCCGCCCCGCGTCTCGGGGATGATGGCCCCGGGGATCAGCGGCAGTTCGTACGGCTGCTCCTCAAGGAAGACGGCGTCGACAGCGACGCCGAGCACGATGGGCGGGAGGAGGGCGATTGTGTGCGCAACGAGACTGGCGAGGAGGCCGAGCGAGAGCGGCGCGGCGTTCGCCCGCCCGTACTCGTCAAACAGGCGGCGCATGGGGTAGTCCACGCGCTCGCGCTGCTCCTCGAACGTCCCGTCGTCGTCGATACGTCCTGATCCGGTTGGGTCTGGCATTGCTGTGTCGTGTGTGGTGTGTGATTACTGCTCGATGCGGCGCGTGCACCGCGTCGGTCGGTCGCCGCCCGCTGGCCGGAGCGCCTCCCGGCGGTGACGGCACAGCGAGCGGCCTGACGCGGGCCGGACAGTCCTGCGGGTCCGGCGTCGGCGAGAACTGCTGGGGCCGACCGGCACCAGCGTGCGTGGCCCGCGGGGGTGGGACCGGTAGGCGGGCCTGGCTACGTCAGGCGAACGCGTAAAGGAGCAGCATCTGTTTGGCCTCGTGTGAGCCAACAGGGGTGGAACGGATAGTATTTTCGATGGTTTGTGAGGGAGTGACACGGGGCTGTGTCGGTACTGCATTGGGGGATGCGTGCCGGTCGCCGGCGCTGTCGCCCCGGTACGCTTTTGGGTCGGTCCCCGTACGTTGGTGGCAATGAGAGCACAGCAGCGGCGGAGTGTCGGCCCGGTCGACCTCCTTTACGGCGGCTGTTTCCTCGCTGGCGTCGTCCAGCGCCAGCCGTCGACCGGGGTCGGGCTCTGGATGGCGCTGTTCGCGCTGCTGGTGTTGCTCGTCGACTGGGTGGAGACGCGCCGGCTGCTCGAACGCGGCGTCGAAACGCGTCGTACTCTCGCCGTCGCCTTCGGACTCACACTGGCGATTCTGGTGACGTGGTATCTCCTCGCGACGCAACCCCCGACGGCGCTGGGGGCGTACTTCGGCCTACTCGCCGGCTTCTTCTTCCTCCAGGCGCTCCGGGACGCCACGGTTCTGGATCTGACGCCAGTCGAACTGCTGAGCCGCGGGTACGTCAACCTCGTCGCGGTGTACCTCGTGTTCGGCGTCGCCGCCGACGCCGTCGACCGGTTCCAGGTCGGCCTGGTGCTGTTCGGCGCGGTCGTCTACCTCGTCCGCAAGTGGTTCCGCTGGGGCGAGGCCGTCGTGACCGAACTGGGGCTGGCCGACTCCTGATACTGGTGGCTGTAATTCTTTTACTCGCCAGTCTCTGTTCTCTGCGGAGACAGACCCGTTCCGCCTGGATTCTCAATTCGAGTTTTCACGTACTTACAGCCACCAGTATGACTGTCGTGCAGGGCCTCAGCGCCGCTCGACCGGTGCGCCGAGGCCGGCGAGAACGTCGAAGAACTCGGGGAAGGAAACGTCGACGTGCTCGGCGCCGGTGATCGTCGTCGTCCCGTCGGCGACGAGGCCGGCGACGGCCAGCGCCATCACGATCCGGTGGTCGCCGCGGCCGTCCAGTGTGGTGCCGACAGCGACTCGGCCATCGCAGTCACGCGGTCGGTCTCCTTGTAGCGGACGTGCTCGCAGTCGGTGATCGTCGTCGTCCCGTCGGCGGCGGCGCCGAGCACGGCGATGGTGGGGAGGAGGTCGGGCGTGTCCGCGACACCGACCTCGATCCCGGAGAGATCGGAGCGGGCGACGGTGATCTCGCCGGCGTCGCGGTCCCAGTCGATGGAGGTTCCCATGTCGTCGAGGACGCCGAGGATGGCCTGGTCGCCCTGCGTGCTCGGGTGGGCGCCGGTGACGGTCACCGCCTCGTCGCCCGCGAGCGCGCCCGCGGCGAGGAGATACGACATCGACGAGAAGTCCCCGGGGACGGTGTAGGCGCCGCCGGGATCGTAGCGCTGGAAGCCCGCCGCGGAGAACCCGCGGCCGGTCTGCCGGGCGGAGACGCCGAAGTCCTGGAGGACGTCGATTGTAATATCGACGTAGGGTGCGGATTTGAGTTCGGTCTGTAGCGTGACGTCAACGCCGGCGTCGGTGACGGCGCCGGCCATCAGCAGCGCGGTCACGAACTGCGAGGAGACGTCGCCGGGGATGGCGGCGCTGCCGCCGGTGATCGGGCCGCCGACGACCAGCGGCGCCTGGCCGTTGCCGCGGGTGCTCTCGGCGCGCCCGCCCAGCTGGTCGATGGCCTGCAGCAGCGGTTGCTGTGGCCGCGACCGCAGTGATTCGTCGCCGGTCAACACCGCCAGCCCGCCGTCGACGAGCGCGGCTGCTGCCGTGACGAGCCGCATCGTCGTCCCGCTGTTCGCGCAGTCGATGACGTCGTCGGGGACCGCAGGCTCGCCGTCGAACCCCTCGATTTCGAGGGTCCCATCGTCCGGGTGGTGCTCGACCGACCCGCCGAACGCGTCGACGGCCCGCATCGTCGCCCGGGTGTCGGCGCTGACCAGCGGGCCGTGGATGGTCGCGCCCTCGCCGTAGCCCGCCGCGAGTATCGCGCGGTGGGTGTAGCTCTTCGACGGCGGGGCCTGTGTCCGGCCCGTGACCCGTCCCGCGGAGATGTCTACGTCCATGCCCGTGCATCGACTGCTCTTTGCTTCAGGCTGTCGACTGGGACTAGGTGTTGCTGGTGTTGTTTTCGGAACTGGATGCACTGCTACCGTAGCTATTGTCTTGTGGAAAGCCCCTGCCCGCTCGACCCTCCGGGTTCCGGAAGGACTGCGGCCTCGGGCGAACGCACGCCTGAGACCGCGTCCACGCACGAGCACAGGTGTTTCTCGCCCTGTGTCTTCATCTCGTTGTTGCAATCACCAACTACGAACGCGAGGACAATCCGGGAAGCACGATCATAACGGTGTGAGAAGAGTTCTATGACACCCTCCATCTAGCGTCCACGAAAATATTTTATGATAGAGTGAACAGTTCTAACGTAATGCTACGAAACGACCGGCGAGTAGCCATCGCGTGTTGGCTATTTGCGGGCCTCCCGATTTTTATTACATTCATTCAGTCACTCCTCGCCTTATCCAGTATTGATGCAGTGAATCTTCCCGTTCTTGGTGGAATCAAAGAGATGCTTGATACAGTTGCAGTACTAGATGTCGCCGGAGATATTTTTCGGGATAATGATATTACTGTATTCCTTTTATTCATTCTGATTGCACTTTCATGGTTGGCTGTTGGAATTGGTATGCTTGTGCTTCGCGATCAACAGAAAACATATGCTGCTGCCGGACTGGTGACATTGTTTTTTATCCTGTTTATTCTCGTGTACGCAGAACTGTTTTTTGAAGACATCCCAACGATCCAACAAATCGGGTTTATGATCATCCCTGTCGCGACAGTCAGCGCACTTTGGATCAGCGTCACTTCTTATGAGTGGACGGCCACGCTGAAAGACGAGACGACTGAGTTACTGAGTGAGGCTCGCAGATACTCGTCGGACGCTCGTGAAACGTTTACACGACATATCCAACAAGAGGCTGATACGAAAACTCTCGAATGGATTTCGCGAGTTGCGCCTGACGCTGTGGAGACGTATAACCAGTCAGTTAACGAGTTTCAAAGACGATGTGAGGACATTCAGCACGATGCTGATGAAATTATAGAGGGGAACGCCGGAAAAACAAGCCAAGAGCGCTTGCAACGGGCAAAACAACTACGAGACGAAGCACAGTCGCTGGCCCCAGAGGAACGGGCCGACACCGTGCTTGAAACACTCCGTACCAGTCTCGCACAGGAGTTGCGAACTGAGTTCGCGGATGAGACGATTCTATCGCCTTACGGCAAACCATACACTGTTCGTAATATGGCACGGTACAATGAGCTGAACGTTCCAGAGCTTCGAGGCCCACCAGTTCAGATCGGGGGTGACGCTCACGAACTGGGAGATCGACTGGCCGAAATGATCAACAGTGGGAGACCGCTTGTGGATATCGCTCGCGCAGTGGATCGTGTGAATCATCATACCGAAGAGATGACCGACGAGATACGCCAGCGCGAGTCTGCGTTTGATGAAGAGCTTGCTGATGTTGAGCAATCATTGGACGACGCCCGGGATGCACTCTCCAGAATTGAACCGTCTATTGGGGGACGTCTCGAAGAGATGCTCTTCGAAAAGCGATTTGGAGAGCGGGAACCGCCGTTTCCGACTGCAATCGATGTTGACGAACAAATGGAAACTGCGAAAGCTGATCTCCATCAGTGTCGATTTGACCGTGCACAACGCACGCTCAACGATGCTGCCGCAGATGCAGATCAAATAAAACAGATTGCTATGTTCTTCTCGGATAGTGTGATACCAACGATTCAACATGGTTCTGGCTCTATCCCGATCCCGGAAGACGTCGGCAAGGATATCGTCACGCAAATGCAGACTGAAATACAGCGAGTCTATGATGTAGATTACGCAATCGAAGGTAGTGAACTTCGTATTGAGACAGCTAAAGACGAGGTTATGACACCGAAACCGGAACCCCCTACTCAAGAAAAGAGCTCCCGTTCGAGTACAGCGGTGCCTCCAGAAGACGTTCTGTATCTTCTTCGAGAACTTCGGCAAGCGGCCAGCGAAAGTAATTCCAACGGGACAGTCACAATTCAACTCGGTGATTATCCGGAAAAATTCGCTGATGAAGAGCTCTTCAAAGAAATTGAATCGTTCTGTTCTCGCCAAAGTCAGATTAGCACAGTTGAACTTCCTGATGCTGACCCAGGATACATCAAGCTTATCGTCGACGACGATACAAGTGCCAGCCACGCTTTAACGACCCTATGCGAACGGTACCAGACTCAGCATATATAGTCAGGAGTAGCTGTTCGCTATGATTGGGGAATAATTAACAAAGAAGCAATACAACAATCTGAATATTCCAATGCCAGACCGATGTAAGATCTGTACCAACGAAATCCACTCCACATTGCGCGATCACATTGTGCGTACGCATGCAGAACACGCGTCATCAGTTGAACGGGCGTATCCGGACCTCTACGACGATATTTTTGAGGACGGGGAACTCCCGCGCGAAGCAGTGTCAACATCGGAGACTTCCTCGGAGGAACCAGTCCAAGGTCGGTCCCGTGAGCAACAGAGCGATCAGCATTCAACACAGGGACAGGAAACGTCCAGACCTACCGAAACCCGAACTGTGGACCAGCAATCAGAATCAAAACAGGCTGCTGGCAACCGTGTACAGTCAACACCATCTAATACAGACAACGCGATCCATACCACTCAAACGTCCGAGCTTCAACGTGAAGAACACACTGACACCCAAACGCCTACCGATGACATTGACCGAGGGACATCGAAAAAATGGCTCATAATCGGTGTCGGGGGAGCAGGGAATCACATCTTAGACGCTATTTTGATGCGGCGGGATACTCTCCTTGAACAAAACAAGACGTTAGCGGATATCTGGGATGGTGGGATTGCTGGTTACTTGAATCTCAACACTAATCGGAATGAGGTATTGGAGACATATTATGCACGGGTGGACAAGGAGTACTCCCCTGAAGCTCTTGTGACGAACTGCATGATTGGTCATAACCAACACGCATACTCCGGTGCCGGCCGTGATTGGAAGCGTGGACGGGATTTCATCGAATATGATTTCGAAGACGAACGGAACGCGTTCGTTGAACGGTGGGATGTCGACCGTCAGAGTCTCGGTGGGGCCCAGGCAGTAATGTTAGTCCACAGTGTGACTAAGGGAACTGGCTGTGGTGCTACACCTGTCCTTGCCGATAATCTCCGCGAGATGCTTGACTCCTCTGGACCTGATAGCTATGGCACCGCCACGAAACCCATATTAAGTTCAGTCGTCCTCCCGAGTGAAGACGAGTTTGGAGGGAGTGAAATGATTCGAGGGGTGATCGGTATGGCTCGTCTCTCAAAGTCCGTCGACGGAATCATCCCCTTCAACAACGCACAACTTGAACAGATCCGCTCTGACCTCGCAGTTGACGTCAACCAGCAGTGGCTCCAAACGTACAACCCCCCAAAATACCGGGATATCAATCAGCTTCTTGTAGCCTTTCTTGAGGGGTTTACTATGTCATCGACGCCAATCTCGTACGATGCATCAGCAACAAAACGCATCAGTGGAGATGTTTTCGACGTCCCAGACAGCATTCGTCCAGCAGTGCAAAAATACCCTGCAACCAACGAGTTGGATTATGACCCTGCAGTCATGATGGTCCCAGTTCTCGGACGTCACAATTCTCCCACGGATGAGAACGACCTAGATACGCTCGTCCGGTCGACACTATTGCAAGGTCAGTTCATCGATTTTAAACCCAATACCGCTTGGGGCGGCACATTCATGGTGTATGGCCCGGAGGACAAAATGGATGAGCTGTCGGGATTGCTTATGGATAATCGATTAAAAGAGATTATCGGCGGAGAAGACTTCTTGGATCGAGGGTCGACAGAGCCAGGAGAATCGGTGGACATCTATGTCGATCAGCTCGTTGTCCCGCAAGTTGACTCTGTCCATCTTTGGGGACTGATTTGGAATCCACGTCTTCCGACACTTGAGCAGATGTATGAGCATGCGGAACAGCTCGTCAGCAATAGCAATAGTCGACAAGCTGAGGCACTTGATGATATTTGGAATTACGTTGAAACAGTATTTAGCCACCTCGGGCGCGAAAACATGGGATAAAACCGTTGTGTGTATTATTTCGCCGGTAGACATACACGCTAGCTGGAGAAGCTCTTCTAAAAGGACTATCCTCAGTCCCCCCACCTCTCTAACCACATTCTACTAGTAGATCGAAGGACTACAACCACCTGTTCAACCCCGCCGAGAACGGCGGTCCGGAGACGTGGAACCGGACGCGCGACGAGTACGCTCGCGTGCTGCGCGAACTCGGGCGGTCGCCGGGCAACGTGCTGCTGGCGATGCCGAACTACCGGGAGGCACAGTGGGCCGGCGAGTACCTCGCCGACGCCGTCGACAGGCCCGTGCTGGTCGACCGGAGTTCGAGCAACGAGGAGACGGAGGCGCTGAAGCGGCGCTTCTTCGACGGCGACGGGAAGGTGCTGGTCACGAGCGTCCGCGGGACGCTCACCGAGGGCGTCGACTACGACGGCGACAAACTCGCCTGCTGTGCGGTCGTCGGCGTGCCGCTGGTGAACATCGGCTCGCCGCGCGTCCGGGCGGTCAAGCGCGCCTACGCGGACGCCTTCGGCGAGGACAACTCGTGCGCGGCCCCGAGGAGGTCGGCATCCGGGCGCTCGTCGGCCGGCGGTACGCCCCCGGCGCCCACCACAGCGTCCACGCTTACCTCTCGCCCGGCGAACAGGCGGAGTTCGTCCGGATGACCCCCGAGTTCCTGGCCGACCAGGTCGACCGGTTCTGGGCCGCCCACGGGCGCGACTGACCGGCGCGCTTCGCCGCCGCAGTTCGACGGATACACGACGCTGCAGTTGAAACCGGGGGTATGGAGATCGACGTCGAGCCCGTCGAGGCGATCGAGGAGATCGACGAGGCGGAACTCGTACCGACCGGGATCGACGCGCCGGACTACGTCCTCTACGGGGGGAAAGGCGGCGTCGGCAAGACGACGATGGCCGCGGCGACGGCGCTGGCCAGCGCCCGCGACGGCACCCCGACGCTGGTGGTCTCGACCGACCCCGCCCACTCGCTGTCGGACACGCTCGAAACCGAGGTGCCAGAGGAGCCCGCCCGCATCAGGGAGGACGACCCTCTCTTTGCGGCGGAGATCGACCCCGAGGACGCGCTGGCGGACGGCCCGTTCGGCGGGAACGGCGCGAGCCCGCTTTCCGGGATGCTCGGCGACGACGTGACCGACCCGTTCGGCGGGTCGATGCCAGGTGCCGACGAGGCGGCGGCGGTGCGACTGCTGCTCACCTACCTCGACGACCCCCGGTTCGAACGGGTGATCGTCGACACGGCGCCGACGGGGCACACGCTGCGGCTGCTGGAGCTGCCGGAGATGCTCGACTCGATGATGGGTAAAATCGTGACGCTGCGCGAGCGCATGAGCGGGATGTTCGACGTGTTCGGCGACGAGGACCCCGAGGAGGGGATCGACAGCCTGCAGGAGTTCTCCGACCGGATCGAGCGCCTGCGGGCGCTGCTCCGGGACCCCGCGAAGACGGACTTCCGTGTGGTGATGGTGCCCGAGGAGCTGAGCGTGCTCGAATCCGAGCGCCTGCTGGACCGCCTCGCGGAGTTCGGGATTCCCGTGGGGACGGTCGTCGTCAACCGGGTGATGCAGGACCCCGGGGAGCTGAGCGGCGTCGACCCCGACTGGTTCGTCGCGCCCAATCACACGGGCTGTGCGTTCTGCAGCCGCCGCTGGGAGGTCCAGCAGCGGGCGCTGAAGCGTTCTCAGGACCTGTTCCGGGGCCACGTGGTGCGGCGGGTCCCGCTGCTCGCCGAGGAGGTCCGCGGCGAACGCCTCCTCCGGGTCGTCGCTGCCTGTCTGGCCGACTGAGAACGTTCAGCACCGCAGCGCTCGCAGTTATCCAACCACTGCAGTTTTATCCACCCACGACAACCAGCCGACGTATGGGCATCGAGGAGCCGGACATCGACCCAGCACAGTTCCTGGAGGATGTCGAGATGCGCGTCGGCACCGTCACGTCAGTCGACGACTTCCCGGAAGCACGCAAGGACGTCTACAAACTCGAGGTCGACTTCGGCGAGGAGACCCGTCAGTCCGCCGCCGGGTTGACGGACAACTACAGCAAGGACGACCTGCGGGGCCGGCAGGTCGTGGCCGTCGTCAACCTCGGGACGGTCAACATCGCCGGCTTCGAGAGCCAGTGCCTCGTGGTCGGCGTCGACGACGAGCACGGCGACGTCGTCCACCTCCAGCCCGAAGGGCCGGTCCCGGACGGCAGCCGGATCTACTGACCAGCCGACGGCGCAGCGACGCTACCGGACGGGAACGGAAAATACACACGAGCGAACCAACGCCGCGCCCACCGCAGAGACGCGTTACTTGCCCCAGATCACGCGGGTCGCAAACGCGTCAAGCCGGTCGGTCACCTTGCTCGCGAGCACCTCGTGGCGGGCGACCGACCGCATCTCCGACTCGTCGATCTCGATCCGTTCGCCGTCGAAGGGGTTCTCGCCGCCGTCCGTTTGCCTCCCATGGGTCTCTCTTGGACGCTTATTCGACGGAGAAACGGTTAAAAGTTCCCCAGTTGTGAGTGGGGCGCACAGAACCGTCCCGGCGCAGGCTGTGACTCGGGGCATAAATGTCAACAGGCGTCCCGGGTGGCGGCGACGCCGGAAGAGTTTACACGGACGGATGCCATGCACTCACACGAAGGAGACGCGCCGGGAGGCCGGCGCACCAGAACGTATGAGCAACGCAGACACCGGCGGGACCGACGACGTAGAAGAGCCCAGCGACGCCGAAGCCGCGGACGACGCCGACCCGGCAGAGGCCGTCGAGGAACTGGAGGAGCATCCGGAGTGGGACGACGAGTACTTCATGGAGGTCGCCGGCCGCCTGATCTACCACTACGACCTGGAGAAGGACAAGCGGGCCGCTGGCGAGCGGTTCCCGATGTACGGCGAGATGACCATCGAGAACAAGAAGCATTTCCTCCACCCCTCGATCGAGATCGCGAACCACCAGTCCTACGAACACCTGTTCGTCCGGCGCGTCGACCGCGTCCGGACGGACGATCTCGACCGCCTCGTCGAGCTGGGCCACGACCTCGCGGAGGACTGGATCGACCCCGATCCGGAACACTACAGCACGGAGTTCACGTTCGTCACCGTCACCGAGGCGATCCCCGACGAGGTCCGGTCACAGGTCCGGGGGATCGACGAGCGGACGCTGCTGAAGTACGGGTACAACGGCCACTACGAGGTGAACCTCGTCGTCGTCGCCCCCGAGCAGCGGGAGCTGCTCTCGAACGACGCGGCGGACGTCAACGAAGCGTTCACGACCTGGGAGGAGATCGAACGCGAGGAACTCGGGCTGTTCGGCCTCATCAAACGACGGCTGCAGCTGTAGCGGGCAGCGTCCGAAAAAAGTCGCGTCGCGGTCAGTTCTGTGTCGAACGTTCGTCTGCAGCCGGTTAGTCGTCGTCGTGTTGGATCTCACCCCCGTCGGTGGCTGCGGGTTCCTCGCCGATCCGGCCGATCTCCCGGATGTTGCCGTAGCCCATCCAGAGCAGCGAGACCGCGAGGAACACCAGCGTGAGCGCGATCACGACCTGGAGGACGGCCGAGATCTGCCCGATGATGTCGGTCGACTGCGCGGCGCCCTCCGTGACGCCGAGGAGGCGGCCGCCGAGCACCTGGTACAGCGACACCCAGAGCAGCCCGGCGATCGTGATGACCGACATGAGTAGCATCGGCACGCCGGTCGTGGCGAGCTGCTTGGTGTCGTCCCAGTTGGCGATCCAGACGGTCACCGTCAGCAGGGCCATCGCGGCCAGCAGCTGGTTGGCGCCGCCGAACAGCGTCCAGAGGTCCGCCCACTTGCCACTGGCGACCAGCAGGAACGCCACGACGACGATGACGGTCGTGTTGGCGTAGCGGTTAGCGGCGAGCTCCTGGGCGGAGGTCTCCGGCGTGCCGACGACCTCCTCGATCATGTAGCGGCCGAGGCGACAGGCAGTGTCCGTGCTGGTCAGCAGGAACGCCGACAGCACCAGCGCCATGAACACCTCGGCCGTCGCGAACGGCAGGCCGAGCGCGGTCAGGATCGCCCCGCCGCCGAGCGCGAAGTTCGGCAGCGCGAGGCCGATCCCGCCCGTGCCAGCGGGGATCGCGATCACCGTCACTGCGGCCAGCGCCACCGCGGCCAGCAGCCCCTCACCGAGCATCCCGCCGTACCCGATCAGGCGGGCGTCGGTCTCCCTGTCGAGCTGCTTTGCGGTCGTCCCCGAGGAGACCAGGGAGTGGAAGCCGCTGATCGTCCCGCAGGCGATCGTGATGAACAACAGCGGGAACAGCGGCATCAGCGGGAGCGAGTCCGCGAACGGACTCCCGCTGGCGAAGAACCCGTAGAAGGCGTCCTGGGTGATCTGGAAGTCCGGCACCTCCGTCCCCTCCGGCAGATCCGACGCGGGCACGTCCATGCCCGTGACGAGCGACCCGACGATGACGGCGAGCAGCGTGCCACCGACACCGGCGTACAGGAGGTACGACGAGAGGTAGTCACGGGGCTGCAACAGCAGCCACACCGGCAGCACGCTCGCGATCGCGGCGTACACCAGCGTGACGATCATCCAGGCCCCGATGTTCTGACCCGCCGTCCCATCGGCGACGATCTCCGGGATGAACCCGGCCGAACTCATCAGCGCAACGCCACCCTCCGGCGCTTCGCCGACCAGGACGATCGGGAACTCGATGCCGGCGAACACCGCCGCGAACACGGCGGCGACGAAGATGACCGTTCCAGCGATGAACGACAGCTGGAGCTGGTACAGCCAGACCCCGAATATCAGGGCCAGCCCGATGTAGATCATCCCGGCGGTCGCCGCCGCGGGGTAGGTGTGGAACACGAGGCCGATCACCAGCCCGAAGACGCCGACGACGAGAATGATCAGCAGGAAGGCGAACCACAGCAGCATGTCCTTCCCGCGCTCGCCGACGTACTGACCGATGATGTACCCGATCGACTTCCCCTCGTGGCGGATGCTGCTCGACAGCGCCGTGAAGTCGTGCACAGCGCCCAGAAGCGGGTTGCCGATCGCGACCCACAGCACTGCCGGCACCCAGCCCCAGACGAAGGCGGCCGTGATCGGGCCGACGATCGGCGCGCCGCCGGCGATACTGGAGTAGTGATGCCCCAGTAACACCGGCTTTTTCGCCGGGACGTACTCTTGTCCGTCTTCGTATTTATGGGCCGGCGTCTCTGCCGCCTCGTCCAGTTCGACGAACTGCGACAGGTACTTGCCGTAGCTCAGGTACGCGATCGTAAACGACATCAGGATAGCCCCGATGAGGACGAGGACACTTACCATCCGCTCTCCCCCCGTTCGGTTCTGGTACGATACTGCCGTCCGTTTCCGCTAGTGTTTCTCTCCTTGTTTGCCATTGTCATCACCACTGTTTGGACGATCCGTCGCACGCCCGGTGGGCGCCCGCCGCCGGACGCCCCCTGAGTACCGGTGCCGCCCACATGCGTGCGCGATGATCGATTAACGAATAGGAGGGGAACTCGGACCGTTAACTGGTGTAATTACGCTGAAGTAACCCGGTCTAGCGCTGCCGACCGGGGCCGACAACCGGGGCCGACAACCGGGGCCGACAACCGGGGCCGCCTGAACCCGGCTACGGCGTGGGGCGGGGCTCGAGCCCGAGTTCGCCGGCGACGTCGCCCAGCAGGTCGCCTTTCACCTCCCGGACGCGGGTTTCGATCTCGGCGACGATCGGCGCGTCGAAGCTCCCGCGGATCTCCGTCAGGCGCTCCTGTTCAGTCTCGACCCGGTCCCGGAGGTACGTCGCGCCCCGGCCCTGCTCGTCGGGGTCGGGTTCGGGGGTGAGCTTGTTGACGACGAGGCCGGCGACCGGCAGCTCCGCCTCGTACAGCGAGTCCAGCGCCCGCCGCGTCTCCCGGATCGAGAGCTCGTCGGGGTTGAGCACGAGCGTGAACCGGGCGTCCTCTCGCAACGTCTCGCCGGCGAACTCGAACGCCTCTTTGCGTTCCCGGAGCCGGGCGATGATCGGGTCGCCCTCCATCATCCGCCGGGCCTGCTGCTTGCCGATCGCTCACGTCGATGAAGCGGTCGAACAGCGCGGCCTCGTAGGCGCCGGGCGTCTGGTGGGACATCTCCAGCTGCATCGACACCTCGTTGACCATCGCCGGGCTGAGCTGCTCGCCGAGCTGCTGGCGCAGTTCGGTGAGGTGGCGGTCGACCTCCTCGTCGGGGTCGATCTCCATCGCGTGGAGGTGGTCGTACCCCGACACCGGCTGGGGGCTGTCGTCGAACTGCTGGTCGAACACGTCGGAGGTGCTGTGGGCGGGGTCCGTCGAGACGACCAGCGTCTCCAGGCCGTCCCGGGCGCACTTCAGCCCGAACGCCGAGGAGACCGTCGTCTTGCCGACGCCGCCCTTGCCGCCGAAGAAGTTGAACGTGGTCATCAGAAGTGGTACTGCTGGCCCTTGCGTTCGAGCAGCGAGTCGCGGTCCCACATCCGGCGCTGCCAGTTCTCGAACTCCTCTGTGAGGTACGGCAGCAGCTCCGCCGTGTAGTACGACACCGGACTGGGGATCCCGAAGGCGTCGGGGAAGCACGCGAGCATGAACGCGTCCTCCAGGTCCTCGGCCTCCTTCTCGACTTTCTCGTAGGCGGGATGGGTCAACATCCCGTGGTACAGCCCCCGCGCCCAGAGCTTGAGCTCCGCGACGAAAGCCGATATCCTGTCAGCCACTGACATGGCCGACGATACCGGGTTGGGGTACTAAAGCATGTCGCCGCCGTGTGCTGCGGGCGCACGGCGTCGGGGGGCGCCAGCCGAGCGACGAGCGCCAGCCACACCGCAGCGCCGAATCCGGACCGAACGGAAGCCATAAAGAGGGTGTGCGAGGAAGCAACAGGCATGCACGACGGGATACCGGTCACAGTCCTCTGTGGACCACTGGGAGCGGGCAAGACGACGACGGTCAACCACCTGCTGGAGAACAACGACGGCCGATCGATCGCCGTGCTGGTCAACGACATGGGGTCGGTCAACGTCGACGCGGACCTGCTGTCGGCGGGGACCGACCTCGCCGCGGACGGCGGGGTCGCCGAACTCTCGAACGGCTGTATCTGCTGTGAGCGCCAGGACGACCTCGAAACCGAGGTCGCCCGCCTCGCAAACGAGCGTGACTTCGACTTTCTGGTCGTCGAGGCGTCGCCGCGTTCGGCGACGACGACCGGATCGAACGGGAGACAGCGCCCGGCGACACGGATCGCCCGCTGTCGGATCTGATGGTCGAGCAGATCGAGTACGCCGACGTCGTGTTGCTCAACAAGGCCGACCTCGTCGACGAGGCCGACCTCGACCGGGCCGAGCGGCTGATCAGCGAACTCGTCCCGCGGGCGACGGTGTACTGGACGACCCACGGCCGCATCGACGCCGGCAAGATCCTCGGGACCGGGCTGTACGATCCCGGCGAAACCGGCGCCGGGGCCGGCTGGCAGCAGGGGACCAGCGAGCACGCGGACGACGACCATGACCACGAGGCGGATCACGAGGACGGCCACGATCACGGCGACGGACACGACCACAGTCACGATCACAGCGACGGGCACGACCACAGTCACGATCACAGCGACGGGCACGGTCACGACCACGCCTCCCCGGACGAGGTGTACAACGTCTCGTCGTTCGTCTACGAGCGCCGGCGGCCGTTCCACCCCGAGCGCATCCACGACCTGTTCGGCGACCTGCCGGCCCCGGTCGTGCGGTCGAAGGGCGTGTTCTGGGTGGCCGGACGCGACGAGGAGGCGCTGCTGGTGAGCCAGGCCGGGCCGAACGCCCGCGTCGAGGTGCTCGGCCCGTGGCTCGCGAGCCTCCCCGAGATCGAGCGGGATCTCTACCGGAGCAACCGCCCCGACGTGGAGTGGGACGACGAGCACGGCGACCGGCGGACCGAACTCGTGTTCATCGGCCAGGACATCGACGAGGACGCGCTCGTGGCGCGACTCGACGACTGCCTGGTCACCGACGAGGAGTGGGCCGATGGCGTCGACGACGAGACGTTCCCGACCGGGGACGAGGAACCGCTGGCGATCCGGATCAGGTAGCGCCAATCGCAACCCGGATCCGGCAGTCACATGTACAGCAGCGCGGTCAGAAACAGCATCACCAGGACGCCGGCGAGGACGCCGTACAGGAGCCGCAGGTACCGGGTCGAGACGGGCACCTCCTCGCGGATCTTCGGATTGTACGTCCAGACAAACCGGTAGTAGATGACCGAGCAGGTAACCCCGGTGATCCCGAGCGACGCGAGGATCGCGGTGGTCTGAGCGACCCCGTGGGCCATCAGGTACAGCGGCCCGAAGCTGACGATGATGAGCAGGGCCAGCAGGGCCGCCACGAGGAACGGCGTCGGATCGATCGGAGTCCCGTCGCTGTTGCGGAGCCGCATCACCTGCTGTTAGTGCCCCACTGTCAAAAATTCTCCTTTGCTAACGTGACGGCGCTTCGTCGGATCGGAGGACGACCACGGATCGTGTGGCTCGCAGCGACGACCGTCGCGCGTTGGGCGTTTCAGCCCGCGAAACTGCCGATATTAGGACCCGGTGCTGAAAATAATCACGCACGACCGTATCACAGTAATCACGATCAGGCGAACTGCCGGATCGTCAGGTCGAGCGTCGAAAGGTCGACGATCGGCGCGTAGGCGACGTCGGGATCCAGGTTGACGCTCCGCTGGAACGCCGTCTGTGACTGCCAGCAGCTGGAGTTGATCGTCAGCACGTTGTGGTAGGTGCCGTAGCCGAGCTTGTGGACGTGACCGGTGTGGAACACGTCGGGCACCTCCTCGATCACCAGGTGATCCTCTGGCTCTGGCGCGATCCGTGTCCCACCGCCGTACTGCGGGGCGACGTGGCGCTTTTTCAGCAGCTGGGCCATCGCGTCGTGGGGCCGCTCGTAGCTGGCGGCGTCCTCCGGCAGTTCGGCGATCAGTTCGTCCAGCGAGACGCCGTGGTACATCAGTACCGACACGCCCTCGACCGTCACCGTCGAGGGGTTCGCCGAGATGCGGGCGTCGTGGGCCGCCATGATCTCCCGGAGCTCCTCGTCGAAGGCGGGCTGGGGTTCGGCGAGTCGCACGGCGTCGTGGTTTCCCGGGATCATCACGATCTCCATCTCCCCGGGGACGTCCTTGAGGTACTCCGCGAACTGCTCGTACTGGTCGTAGATGTCGACGATGTCCAGTTCCTCGTCCTGGTCGGGGTAGACCCCGACGCCCTCGACCATGTCGCCGGCGATCAGCAGGTACTCGACATCGGCCGCCTCGTCGGTGTGGAGCCAGTCGGCGAACCGCGCCCAGGCGTCGGCGCGAAACTCCTGGCTCCCGACGTGGACGTCCGAGATGAGCGCGGCACTCACCTCCCTATCGGCTGTCGACGGCGAGTGGGTCCGCGGCACGTCCGGGAAATGCAGCGCGTCGACGAACAGGACCCCGTCGCCGTCGCCGTTGTCGTCCGAGAGCGTCCCCTCGACGGCGACCACCTCGTCGTGGAGCATCGTCGGCACCGCCGAGGCGAACTCGCGGTCTTTCATCACGAGACAGGGAAAGGTTCCGTTCGTGTCCTCGAGTTCGATCAGCCAGTGGCCGCTGGCCGTCGACCGGATCTCCGCCACCATGCCGATGATCGCCGCGTCGCTCCCCCCGGGCATCGACGCGACGGCGTCGGTCGGCCGGTGGTTGACCCGGCCCCGGAGTTTCCCCGCAAGTGTCTCGTAGCGGTCGCGGAACACGGCGACGAAGTCCCCGTACTCGCCGGTCCCCCGGCTCAGGATGTCGCCGCTGACCGCGATGTCCTGTTCGCCCTCGCGCCGCCCGCCCTCCGCCGAGCCAGCCGTCTCGCCCCCGCTATCCGCGGCTCCCCCCTGGCGAGACCCCTTCGTTTCGACTGCAGATCCACCACCGTCGTCTGGCGATTTCGGGCGGTCGTTTGCAGTCGAAACGGAGGGGTTGTCCTGGGCGTTCTCTGCCGCGCTTCCGAGGGCCGTCGAGTCCGTCCGGTTCTCGTTCTGATCGGCAGACAGCGGGGGTTTGTCGAGCGCCTCCCTGGCGTGCTCGGCGGAGAGCACGAGCGCGTCGTCGGGGGCAGTTTCGACTGCACGCTCGATCGCCCGCGAGGGGTCCGAGGCGCCGGCCAGCAGCGTCACCGCCTCGCGGTCTGCGTTGTACCCCCGGTCGGCGAGTTCGCGGACGATCCGAACGGTCGACTCGCGTGGCACATCCGTAGATACGCGGTGGGATGCAAAAGGGTAGCGAACCGCCTCCGATCGTTCTGTATGTTTCGACAAAACGGCAGTCGACCGGACGGCATTGAACACCACGGGCTGTCACGACGTAGAGACAGAACATTCAAACGGCGAAGCGAAGAACAGTAGGTGATGACAGCGCCCGGCGAGGACGAGCCGGACCCCGACGTCGATCCCGACGATCGACCGTCGGACGACGGTCCCCACCCGGAGACTGACCGGATCGACAGTTCGCCCACCGAGCCCCCGGACCCCGCACCCGCGGACCCTGGCCAGGAGAGCGGCGTCCCGAGTGGCGACCAGGAGTCACCCCGGGGAGAGCCCCGCGACCGGCCGGCCGGCGAACCGCAGGCCGGAAAGTCCGCCGATGAGGGCTATCGATCGGGCACCGGTCGCGGTGACGCCCCGCGTCGGGCAGGAGCCGGCACCGGCGGTGACT
This sequence comes from Halobacteriales archaeon SW_10_66_29, assembly GCA_003022845.1. Taxonomy (GTDB): domain Archaea; phylum Halobacteriota; class Halobacteria; order Halobacteriales; family Haloarculaceae; genus Halovenus. The sequence goes on from PXSF01000011.1 coordinate 18,106, forward strand.
ACCAGGCGCGGGCCCGGAGTGGGACCGTCCGGGATCAGGGCCACCGTACCGAGGACGAGGGCGACGACTGGACACTCGTCGTTCGGGACGTCGCAGTGACAGTGCTCGCGGTGATGCTCGTCGGCGCGTACCTGTTCGCGATCAGCGGCGTCTGGCCGCCGATGGTCGCCATCGAGAGCGGCAGCATGGAGCCGAACATGGCCGAAAACGACATGGTGTTCGTCATGGACGAGCGACGGTTCCAGCCGGCAGCGGCGACCGGCGACACCGGCGTCGTGACGGCCCGGACTGGCGACGGGACCGGGTACGGGGAGTTCGGCAACAGCGGGGACGTGATCATCTACGAACCGGGGGGGAGCGAGGCCCAGACGCCGATCATTCACCGGGCGATGTTCTGGGTCGAGGAGGGCGAAAACTGGTGCGAGCAGGCGAACCCCGCGTATCTCGGCACGCTCGATCCCGGCGACGAGACCTGCGAAGCCGACCACGCCGGGTTCATCACGAAAGGCGACGCCAACAGCAACTACGACCAGGCGAGCATCGGCCGGGCGGGCGGCCCGGTCAGACCCGAGTGGATCATCGGCACTGCCGAGCTGCGGCTCCCGAAACTCGGCTGGTTCAGGCTCCAGTTCTGACCGGCGTTCGGCGTCCCCCTGCGAGGTAATCAGTTGTCGAACCGCGCCTGGACGAACGGCTGAGCGTCCTCGATGTCGCCGAGCCGCGAGTCCGACAGCAGGACCGCCTCGGTCTCCTCGACGGGCACCGAGAGGCTGATCTCCTTGGTCCGGCCGTAGCGGCCCTTCGACACGACGACGGCGTTGACGATGCCCAGCATGTCGAGTTCGCTGATCAGGTCGGTGACGCGGCGCTGGGTGAGGACGTCGGCGTCGATCTCCTCGCAGAGCCGCTTGTAGATGTTGTACACCTCGCCGGTGTTGATGTTGTGCACGCCCTGCTTCTCCAGCAGGATGATCGCAAACAGCACGAGCTTCGACTGCTGGGGGAGGGTCCGGACCACCTCGACGACGCGGTCGAGTTCGATCTTCTCCTGTGCCTTGCGGACGTGGTCCTCCTCGACGTTGTCGGTGTCGTCGCGTTCGGCGAGTTCGCCGGCGGTCCGCAGCAGGTCGAGCGCGCGGCGCGCGTCGCCGTGTTCCTGGGCGGCGAACGCCGCACACAGCGGGATCACGTCGTCGGTCAGCGCGCCGTCCTTGAACGCGACCTCGGCGCGGTGTTCGAGGATGTCCCGCAGCTGGTTCGCGTCGTACGGCGGGAAGACGATCTCCTCCTCGCCGAGGCTGGATTTGACCCGCGGATCCAGGAAGTCGGTGAACTTCAGGTCGTTCGAGATGCCGATGATCGACACCCGGGAGCGCTGCAGTTCGGAGTTCATCCGCGAGAGGTTGTACAGCGTGTCGTCGCCCGACTTCTCGACGAGTTTGTCGATCTCGTCGAGCATGATCACGACGACCCGCTCGCGGTAGTCGACGGCGTCGAAAAAGGAGTTGTACACCCGGTCGGTCGGCCACCCCGTCATCGGTACCTCGTCGAAGGAGTCCCGTTCCGCCTCCAGTGTGTCGATCTGTTCGTCGAGTGCATCGAGCGAATCGAACGTCGTGTCGGCGAGTGACGATGAATCGAACGTCGTGTCGGCGAGTGACGCGGGATTCTCGCGTGCACGCTCGCGAAGCGACGTGAGGTCCGCCAGTTCGTCGTCGATCACGGCGCTGTTTTTGTCGATGAACTTGTTTGCGAGCTGGGCGAGCACCCGGTACTGGGTGTCGGTCACCTCGCAGTTGATGTACTCGACCTCGCAGGGCACCTCGTACTTCTGGGACGTGCTCTCGAGTTCGTCGCTGACGAACTTCGCGCTCGCGGTCTTCCCGGTCCCGGTCTTCCCGTAGATGAGGATGTTCGAGGGCGTCTCCCCCCGGAGCGCCGACACCAGGATCGTCGCCATGTTGTTGATCTGTTCCTCGCGATGGGGCAGCTTTCGCGGCGTGTAGGAGGGGCGCAACACCTCCTTGTTCTCGAAGATGGGTTTCCCGCTGAGCAGGTCGTCGAACAGCCCCGCGGACGCGCCGTCGTCCTCGTCGTCCTCCTCGAGGAGCATCTCCTCGATGTGCGAGGGGCGGTCCTCCCCGGGAGCCAGCCCCTCCGGATCGCCGGACAGATCCGACAGGGAGTCGTCCCCGGAGGAGACCTCGACTGGGGACTCCCCGACGGTGGGGACGCCCGAAGCGTCCTCGCCCCGGTCGGGAGCGTCCGCGTCGTCCGACTCGGTCTCGATCGATCTGTCGAACGACGTCTGCTCCGTGTCGACGTCGCTACCCTGCTCGGTCGTCCCGTCCGGTGGTTCGTTGGTGTCTGCCATGTTCGTTCGTGCCCCCTCGTTTCGTGTGGAAATCGCCGACTGCGCGCCAAAACCCGCCGTAGAGTGGACGAGAGAGATGATTCCGTCCTCTGACGGAAACGGGCGGGTCCAGTTGAACCAGAAGAAACCGCGGTAGAAAATCTAATAAAGATTTCGGTTGTCGGAGAGATAAAGATTTCGGTTGTCGGAGAGGACAGAGTTCGCTCGGCCGTCTGGAGTCACGCCGAGCGTTCGCTGGCTCCCCGCTTGGTTCGGGGTGAGATCCGATCGAATATCGGGACCGAGGTGGAGAGCCGGTCAGGTGCCAGCGGGGTCCGCGGCGGGGGCGTCACTGGCATCGGGGCGGGCGCGCGCCCACAGCACCAGCAGGCTCGGGAGGACGACCACGGCGCCGAGGAACGCGTACCCGATCATGATCGCGGTGACGGTGCCGAACTGCTGCAGCGGCGGGTGGATCGCCAGCGCGAGCACGCCGAACCCGACGGCGGTCGTGGCCGCGCTCCCCAGCAGCGCCGCGCCCGTCCCGCGGATCGTCGCCGTGATCGCCGCCTCGGGCGTCGCGCCGTCGGCGAGTTCGTCGCGGAACCGCTCGCTGACGTGGATGCTGTAGTCGACGCCGATGCCGACCGTGAGACTGGCGATGATCACGTTCAGCACCGACAGCGGGTAGCCCAGAACGGTCATCGTCCCGACGATCCAGCTCACCGCCAGGGCGACCGGCAGCAGCGTCACCGCGCCGAGGGCCGCGCTCCCGTGGACGACGCGGAACACGACCAGCAGGACCGCAAGCACCGCAAGCAGCGTCACGGCGAGGCTCCGCAGCAGCGTGTCGAGCAGGTGGTCCTGGATCAACTCGCCGACGACCGGCTCCCCGGTGACCGTCACCGTCGCGCCCCCGGCGTCGAGTTCCGCGGCGACCGTCTCCGACTGGTCGATGATGGCGTCGCCGTCGGCCTCGGGGTCGACAGAGACGGCCATCCGCGTGGCGACGTACGCGCCGTCGGCGCGGTGCAGCACCGC
>PXSF01000012.1 GCA_003022845.1 Halobacteriales archaeon SW_10_66_29
CAAGTCATTCCACGCGAGGGATGAGGAGCGCAGCGAGCGGGAGGCCGAGCGCAGTGAGGCCTCCGGATGCTCGAACGGGGAGCGTAGCGACCCGTGAGAGCGGAGGGAGCGAGCACCGCAATTGGTTGGGGAGGCATGTGGCCCGGTTCGGGTGGGACTGAAAGGGGCCGGTGGGTCGATCCCTCCCGGGCGCAGTAAGCACGCGACCGGAGGGAGCGCGCGCAGCAAGCCCCGGAGGGTCGAGCCAGCGGGGGCTTTCAATATCGACCAATCGTGCCAGAACTTCCCGAAAAACCACCGCAAACCACAAAAGCAACCGCCGTTCCTACTCCATCTCCTCGATCCGCCCGACGACGGCCTCGGCGAACTCGGAGGTCCCCAGTTTCTCGGCGTCCTCGAGGTTGCGTTCGAGGTCGTAGGTGACCTCGCCGGCGGCGATGGTCGCCTCGACGGCGTCGCGCACCAGGTTTGCGGTGTCCGTCCAGCCCAGGTAGTCGAACATCATCTCGCCCGAGAGGATCATCGCGGTCGGGTTGACCTTGTCCTGGCCGGCGTACTTGGGTGCGGAGCCGTGGACCGGTTCCGCGAGACAGCGCGCGTCACCGAAGTTGGCGCCCGGCGCGATGCCGAGGCCGCCGATCTGGGCGCCACAGGCGTCGGAGATGTAGTCGCCGTTGAGGTTCATCGTCGCCAGCACGTCGTACTGGGTGGTCCGCGTGAGCACCTGCTGGAGCATGTTGTCCGCGATGCGGTCGTTGACCACCAGGACGTCCTCGGGCGTCTCGCCGTCGCGCTCCTCCCAGAGCGTGTCCTCGGTGATGACCTCGTCGCCGTACTCCTCGCGGGCCACCTCGTAGCCCCAGTCGCGGAACTGCCCCTCCGTGAACTTCATGATGTTGCCCTTATGGACCAGCGTCACCGAGTCCCGGTCGTGTTCCAGCGCGTAGTCGATGGCCCGCCGGACGAGGCGCTTGGTGCCTGTCTCGCTGATCGGTTTGACGCCGATACCGACCGGGCCCTCGTGGATCGTGTCGTCGAACCCCATCTCGTCCTCGACGAACTCCCGGACCTGCTCGACCTCGTCGGTGCCTTCCTCCCACTCGATGCCGGCGTAGAGGTCCTCGGTGTTCTCCCGGAACGTCACCATGTCCATCTCCTCGGGCTTCGAGACCGGGGAGGGGACGCCCTCCAGGTAGTAGGTCGGGCGGACGTTCGCGTAGAAATCGAGCGTCTGCCGGAGGGCGACGTTCAGCGACCGGTACCCCGAGCCGACCGGGGTCGTCAGCGGGCCCTTGATCGCAACGCGGAACTCCTCGATCGCCTGGACGGTGTCCTCGGGGAGGTTCTCGTCGTACTTCTCGCGGCCGGATTCGCCGGCGTAGACGCGCAGCCAGCTGATGTCGCGGCCTGTCGCCCGGGCGGCCGTCTCGAGCACAGTCTGTGCTGCCGGTCCGACGTCGACGCCGATCCCGTCGCCGTGGAGGATCGGGATGACGGGATGATCGGGAACCTCCAGCTCGTTTCGCTCCTCGTCTACCACCTCGATCGCCTCACCTTCGTCTGGTACCGCGATCTTGTCGTACTCCATATGGCTGGAGCTATCGTACCCGGATGTAAATTTATGCCGTTTTCGCCGTCGAATCGCACCAGGAACGGGGCTGGTTCCCGAGCGTTCGTGTGTTAGTCGTTCACACCTGTCGCATATTGAACACTCGGGGTTGCGATGCGGAGTCGAAAACCGTTATTAAACTTAGCCGCTATGAACAGGTATGAGGCTGATCGAGCGCGGGTCGGGGTCGCCGCGGGTCGCAGTCGTGGGTGGGATCCACGGCGACGAGCCCGCCGGGGATGCCATCGTCGAGCGGCTGATCGCGGAGCTGTCGGTCGATGCGGGGACCATCCAGCTGCTGATCGCAAACGAGCCGGCGCTGGCGGCAGGCACGCGGTACACGGAGACGGACCTGAACCGCGCGTTCCCGGGCGATCCCGACAGCGACGACTACGAGGCGGTGCTGGCGACGCGGGTGATGCAGGTACTGGAGGGTGCGGACGCCGTGCTGGCGATCCACACCTCCCGGAGCGTCCCGCCGCCGTTCGCCATCTTCAGCGAGCGGACCGCTCCGGTGCGCCGGACCGTGACGGCGCTGCCAGTCGAGTACGTCGTCGACGCCAGCGGGCTGCGGTCGACGACGATGGACTCGATGCTCCCCCACACCGTCAGCATCGAGGCCGGCAAGCAAGGCAGCGACGAGGCCGTCGAGTTCGGCACCGAGTGTGCCTACGCGTTCCTGCGCGCCCACGGCATCCTGCGGGACAGCGAGCCGACGTTCGCCCCCAAGCAGATCGTCAGAGCCATCGAGGAGGTGCCGAAAAGTGGCGGCGACCCACACCTCTACTACCACAACTTCGAGGCGATCCCCGAGGGTGCGGTGTTCGCTGAAGACGACGAGTACACCCACCGCGTCGAGTCGGAGGGAGTCGTCCCGATCCTCGCCAGCGAGCACGGCTACGACGATATTTTCGGCCTGTACGGCGAGTTCGACGGGACTCTCGATCCGCCGGAAACCGAAACGCCACCGTCCGACGATGTGAACGGTGAGACCAGCGCGGAGCAGGAGGGGACGACTCACCCGGAAGCCAACGGGAACCCACAGCCGGGCAGTGCCGAGGGGGGCGTCGGCACCTCGCCGGAAGCCGATGGAAGTTAGTTGATCGCCGCCACAGGGCGGCACATGCAGCTTCTCGCACACGGTGGCGCAGGCGGCGATCCCGACGACGCGGAGACGCGACAGCAGCAGCTCGACAGCGCCGTCGAGGCAGGCGCGGATGCCGGCGTTGACGGCCCCGAAGCGGCCGTCCTCGCGACGGTCCGCGAACTGGAGTCGAGCCCGCGGTTCAACGCCGGCGTCGGCAGCGCCGTCCAGAGCGACGGCGTCATCCGCACCGATGCGGGGCTGATGCGCGAGGACGGGACTGCGGGCGCGGCCTGCTCCATGCCCGGCGCCGAGCACGCCGTCGACGTCGCCCGCGTCGTGGCCCACGAGACGCCGCACGTCCTCGTCTCCGGGGAGAACGCCATCGCGCTCGCCGACGCCTTCGACGTCGCGACCGACCGGGACCTCTGGACCGAGCGCACCCGCGAGCGCTGGCGTGAGATCGACCCGCCGGGTAGCGACGACCGGCGCGAGCACCTCCGGTGGGTTTGCGAGCAGTTCGGCGGTTTCGATACTGTGGGCGCCGTCGCTGTCGCGGGTGATCACCTCGCCGCCGCGACATCGACTGGCGGCCGATGGTGTGCGCTCGCGGGCCGCGTCGGTGACGTGCCGCAGGTCGGTGCCGGCTTCTACGCAACCGAACACGCGGCCGTCAGCGCTACCGGCGCTGGCGAAGCTATCGCCCGCTTCGGTCTTTCCCGATGGGTCGCCGACGCTATCGAAGATGGCGCTGACCCGGCCGCGGCGTGCGAGCGCGGGATCGAGGCGTTCGAGGCCGCGACTGGCGACATCGCCGGCGTGATCGCCGTCGACCGGGAGGGTCACACCGGCGAAGCGTTCAACTCCGACTCGATGCAGACTGGCAGCGTGGAGTGACCGGCGGCGATGGGGTCGGCCAGAGCGACAGCGGAGAACGGTACCTCTTTTGTCCCCTCACGCAAAAGGCGGGGTATGAGCGCTGACGTGGACCTGGACGAGGAGAAATACGAAAAACACCGCGAGGCGGGGGAGATCGTCACCGAGGTGCGGGCCGAAGCCGTCGACCGGATCGAGGTGGGAACGAGCCACCTGGAACTCGCGGAGTGGGTCGAGGAGCGGATCCGGGAACTCGGCGGGAAGCCGGCGTTCCCGATGAACATCTCCGTCGACGAGGAGGCCGCCCACGCGACGCCGGGCGTCGACGACGACGAGACGTTCGGCGAGGAGATGATCAACGTCGACATCGGCGTCCACGTCGACGGCTGGATCGCCGACACCGCCATCACCGTCGATCTCTCCGGACAGGACGAACTCCTCGAGGCCTCCGCGGAGGCGCTGGACGCCGCCATCGAGATGATCGAACCGGGCATCGACACCGGCGTCCTCGGCGACGTCATCGGGCGCACCATCGAGGGGTACGGCTTCAACCCGATCGTCAACCTCACCGGCCACGGCCTGGGCCACTGGGAACAGCACACGACGCCGAACATCCCCAATCGGAAGGTCTCCCAGGGCGTCGAACTGGCGGTCGGCGACGTCGTCGCCATCGAGCCGTTCGCCACCGACGGCGGCGGCAAGGTCACGGAGGGCAGCGACGAGGAGATTTTCGCCCTCGAATCGGAGGGGTCGGTCCGCGACCGCAACGCCCGCCAGGTCCTCGACCGGGTCACCGAGGAGTACCGCACGCTCCCCTTTGCCACACGGTGGCTCGACGCCGACCGCGCCGAGATGGCGCTACGTCGTCTCAAGCGCCAGGACATCATCCACGGCTACCCCGTTCTCAAGGAGGAGGACGGCCACTACGTCAGCCAGAAAGAACACACCGTCATCGTCACCGAGGACGGCTGTGAAGTGACGACGCGGTGAAATGAACAGCAACACGATCCGTGTCGTCCTGGTAGCGGTCCTTATACTGACGACCGCAGGATGCCTCGGGGATTTCCCCGGCCTCCATGGTGATCGGCCGTGGACGCTGACCCTCTACATATCGGAAGAAGAGCAGGTCGACGAGACGATCCAGATCACTGCCGAAGTGGGACTCGACGGGGCATACCAGGACGACACGGTCGTCACTGATGTGCGTGTCTGTGCGGTCGATGGAGACGGAAACGAGGCCGGGACTGCGACAGCAGGTGATATTACTGGCACCCAGCCGAGGGTGAACGTCACACTCAGGTTGGACCATCCCCCGGCTCAGTTACTCCTCGACTACGATGCCGTGGAAGCTGACTCCTCATACAGCGTCGAAGGACTCGAACGACTGGACGAGCGTCGATACTCGACCATCGATCAGGAGGGCCCCCGGTGTGACGGCTGACTGCGACGACTGATAGTGATTGTTGGGACTCGTTACCGCCGGAGAGTCACAATTCGTGGGCTTCAGCCCGCGAACCAACCGTTCACGCGACGTGGTGCCGAAAATAATCGCAACAATCACTATGAAGCAGGTGGCTCTATGTCTCTGCCCCCGCAAACTCGGAGGACGACCCTGTACATGGAGAACAGGGGGACCTCGAACACTCCAACGTTCACGTCGGCGAACTTCACTGGAGGACCATCCGACCGATAGTGCCGACGAACCCGACACGCCCCTCGAAATCGAAGTGGATTATGTGGCGTTTAGCATAGAAGAATTGTCGACGATCAATTTCAATAACATCGACACGAAGGATCAATAATATGGAACAAAGACGGCGAATCACACTCGTGCTCGTCTTCGTACTGCTTTTCGGTTTCGCGGTCATCGCCGTCGTACAGCCCTTCTGCTCGCCGTTCGGCATCAATCAGCCTCAGTGGGAGCTGGAAGTATGGGTGTACGAAGAGCGCGCACTCGATGGGAACGACACCGAGCTGGACGTGGGCGTACTCGTATCCGGGCAGGCAGGATCGACGATCCACGACGTCAGACTGGCCTTCGAGGATTCGGACGGACAGGTGTATCGGACGGTCGAGGTCGGGACGCTATCCGGGCTCGCAAACGAGACGAGAACTGTCCGCCTCGACCGGAGGCCGTCCGTTGTCCGTGTCGAAACCGGACCGATCGAAAAGGGAAACGACGATGCCGAATACTGGATCAAGGGCGTACAGCAAGCGAACGGTGAATACGAACAGTTTATCCAAGAACACCAGGAGTGTTGAGGGTGAGTGTAATCCAACCCGATGTTCGCAAGTAATTGCCTCGCTGCCGACAGCGACGAGTAGCGAGGAGAATCCACAGCTAATACGGTCAGCTGTCACGGTCTGTATTGTCCCCCCGATCGGACTACCGGCAAGGCCGGACCGCTATCCCACGATAGCGGGGACCCGACTGGAATCGCGCTGAACAACGGCGCTCCGAACACCGAAAAGGTGACACTGATCGAAAATGAATTCGGGATCATGGTCGCCGCGGATCGGTACGGGGCAAACGATACCGAAGGCTTGCAGTCGGTGACGATGCACGAGACGGGCCACGCGCTGGGCGTGGGGTGGGCCGACGACACGGCGATATCGATTCCGCTGGTGGGTGACGGGCTTATCCCCAAGGGCTATGAAGTGTACAGTAA
>PXSF01000013.1:0-8163 GCA_003022845.1 Halobacteriales archaeon SW_10_66_29
GGCGGCCGGCCACGAGCCGACGGTGCTCGCAACCGCGCCGGTCGACTGTGAAGCGCCGGTGGCCGTCGACGAGCGACCGCTGACGCCCGCGGTCAACGCCGCGCTCGCCGGCAGTGAGCTCCCGGTAGCAGTCGTGATGGCCGACCTGGCGTTGCTGACGGAGGCCGCGCTGGCGCAACTCGTGGAACCCGACGCCGACGTCGTCGCGGCGCCGGGGGTCGGCGGCGGCACCAACGCTCTGGTGGTCCGCCACCCCGAGTTCCGCGTCGACTATCACGGCGTCTCGTTCCGGGATCACTGCGAACGCGCCCGCGCCTGCGGCGCCTCGCTCGCGACCGTCGACTCCTTCCGGCTCGCGGCCGACATCGACGAGCCGTCGGACCTCGTCGAACTGCTGCTCCACGGCGAGGGGCGGGCCCGGCAGTGGCTGCTCGAGGCCGGCTTCGAGCTGGTCGAGCGCGACGACCGCGCGATCACACGACGGCAGGACGAAACCGGGTAGAGGCGGCCGAGCGGCCCTCTCCAGCCGGCTCAGGATATTTCGGTTGGGTGTCGAGCAAAGCTTTTGAGGCGAGAGATTGTATGACAACCTGCACGGGCCGACCCGTGCAACGGGTACGTGTCTCGCGCCGCACACCCGCATCTGTGCCAGTTTCCACCGCTCTTGGCACACGGCGGCCGGCCCAGCCATGGCTGGCCCGTCGACTTTTTCCGTGACGCCTATCTTCGTCGCCCACCGAGAGTCACCCGTGAGCCAGCAGGCCATCTCGCTCCCGGTTGGGGGCGCCGACTGGACGATCGACGTCGCGGAGCCGGCGATCCAGCGGCTGCTGTCGGTCGACCCCGCCGACGTCGACTCTGCGGCGGAACTTTCCTTCGCCCGCAACGTGTTCGTCCCGCTGACGACCGCGTGCCGGTACACCTGCACGTACTGCACCTACTTCGACCCGCCGGGGGAAGCGAGCCTGCTCGCGCCCGACGAGATCAGGGAAATCGTCCGCCGCGGCGCCGACGCCGGCTGTACCGAGGCGCTGTTCACGTTCGGCGATGACCCCGACGACCGCTACACGGCCATCTACGACCAGCTCGCCGATTGGGGCCACGACTCGATCCACTCCTACCTCCGGGAAGCCTGCGAAATCGCGCTGGAGGAGGGGCTGTTGCCCCACGCCAACCCCGGCGACCAGACGCGCGAGCAGATGGCCCAGGTCGCGGACCTGAACGCGAGCATGGGCGTGATGCTGGAGACGACCGCCGACGTGGCCGCCCACAGCGGCCCGCGGGTCAAAGAGCCCGAACAGCGGCTGGGAACGATCAGGACGGCCGGCGAGCTCGGCGTCCCGTTCACCACGGGCATCCTGGTGGGGGTCGGCGAGGACTGGCGGGATCGCGCAGTGAGCCTGCTCGCGATCCGCGACCTCCACCAGCGGTACGGCCACGTCCAGGAAGTGATCGTCCAGCCCGTCGTCGACAACGAGCGCTGGCAGGAGGGGTCGCCCGACGTGGCCGCACTCCGGCGGACAGTCGCGATGGCCCGCGTCGCACTGCCGGAGACGGTGTCGCTGCAGGTGCCGCCGAACCTCGCGCCCGTCCGCGAGGTGGTCGACTGCGGGATCGACGACCTCGGCGGCGTCTCGCCGGTGACCGACGACCACATCAACCCGGAGTACGCCTGGCCCGCACTCGAGGAACTCCGCGAGATTGCCGCGGAGGCGGGGGTGCCTCTACGTGAGCGGCTCCCGGTCTACGAGCGGTACCTCCCGTCGGCGCTGCGGAGCGACGAGTTCGACGGCAAGGCCGCGGATCGGCCACCAGCCGGCGACGCCGACTCGTGGCTCTCCGACCGGATCGCAGCGGCGATCACTGCCGACGACTCGGGCGGCCGGCGGTACCGGGCCGTGATCGGGCGGGAGCCCTCGCGGGTGTTCCGGCCAGACGCCGCGGCAGAGTCGCGATAGAACGAAAACCCCCCGGGTCGATAGCCCATCCGGAGACGGGTTCGAATGACGATCGGAGAGAGCGAGCTACAGCGTGGCATCGACTTTCTGTTGTTCGACTGGGGCATCCTGTTCACGGCGATCGCGGTCGCGGTCGCGGTGAGCAAGTTCGACCTCCTGCGGCCGGTGGTCGGATTTCTCCACCCGGAAGCCGACGAGGCGACGCAACGGATCACTGCGCGCCTCGCCGAGGTAGGCGTCTGGTTGCTGGTGCCGCTGGCGTTCTCGACGCGGGTCGATCTGGAGGCGCTGTTCGGCGCCGGTATCGGCGCGCTGTTCATCGCTTACCTCGTCAGGGAACCGCTCAAGGACAAGCTGACGGAGGTCGTCACCGCGACGAAGGTCGCCGCCCACGAACACCTCGTCCCCGGCGCCCGCATTCACCTCCCGGACGAGGGGGTCGAGGGGGTCATCGAACGGATCGACACGGACGAAACCCACGTGCGACTCGACGACGGGAACTTGACGCACGTCCCCAACGAGGAGATTATCGGGAACCGCTGGACGACAGTCGAGGAGTGATCGCGCCGGGCCGTCCGTGCGCCCGATACGGGCCGCCCACGCGCCCAGCGCGGGCCGTCTGCGCGCCCGGCGCGGGCCGTCTGCGCGCCCGATGCGAGTCGTCCGCGCGCCCGATGCGAGTCGTCCGCGCGCCCGGCGCGGGCCGCCCACGCTATCGCGCCGGGCTCCCCTCGCGACCTGTCTGGGAGTCACCGCCGCTGTAGTTCCAGCACGTCGCGCGCGGCGTCGAGGCCCGCCTCGGGGTCGACATCAGCGCCAGCGTCGACCATCGCATCGCCGACGGTCCGGATCCCGCGGAGGATCTGTTCGTCGGCGAACTGCCCCATGTTCGAGACGCGGAAGATCTCGCCGCCGAGGTGGGCCTGGCCGCCGGAGATCGAGACGTTGCGCTCGGCAACGGCGTCGAAGAAGGCGTCCGGATCCGCCCTGACGACCTCCGGGAGTTCGACCGCCGTCAGCGTGTTCGAGTACACCGTCGCGTCGGCGGCGGTCGGGAACAGCTCCAGGCCCATCCCGGTGAAGCCGGCACGGAACGCCGTCGACTGGCGGCGGTGGCGACGGATCCGGTCCGGGAGCCCCTCGTCGACGATCGACTCGGCGGCGACCGCCAGCGCCCGGAACAGCGGGACGGCGCTCGTAAACGGGGTCTGGTTCGACTCGGCTTTCCGCAGGTGCCAGTCCAGATCCTCGTAGAACGGGGCGTCGTCGCCGCCGATGGCGGATTCGACCCCTTCGGTGACGTACATCGCGGAGGTGCCCGGCGGAGCAGCCAGTGCCTTCTGCGCGTCGGTGATCGCAATATCGACGTGCCAGTCGTCGATGCAGAACACGTCGCCGCCGATGGAGGTGACGCCGTCGACGACGAAGCGGGCGTCGTGCTCGTCGGCGATGGCGCCGACGCCAGCGACGGGGTTCAACAGTCCCGTCGACGTCTCGTTGTGGACCATCGTCACGACGTCGGTCTCGTCGGTGATCGCGTTGGCGACGACGCCGAGGTCGAACGACTCCCCCCACTGGACCTCGACGCGCGTGCACTGCGCGTGTCGGTCGGCGATCCGGGCGAACCGGCGGCCGAGCGTCGACTCGCGGAAGACGTACTCGAGCGCGTCCTGGGCCCGCTCGTAGATCGCCTCGAACTCGGCGGAGCGGTGGGAGATCATCGGCTCGTCCATCGCCCGCCGGACGCGGTCGGTGACCGGCACCGGCCCCGGGTTCAGCAGGAGAAACTCCTCAGTCATGGTGATCACTCTCCCCGCCAACGGTTAAATCTCCACGGTCCCGGCCGAGTTTGCGACCGGCAGCGGCGGATGCGTACCGCCGCCGTCCCGCCGGACCTAAGACGCTGCCGTCGGAAGCCACAGCCGATGGCTACCCCGGAGGAAGCGCCGGCGGACAACCCCTACGTCGAGGAGCCGAACACCGAGTTCGAGCCCGTCGAGTCACTGCGCGAGTCGGCGGCGCGCGAGCAGGCCGCGGCGCTGCGGGAGGCGATCCAGTACCACGACTACCGCTACTACGTCGAGAACGACCCTCTCATCGGCGACCGCACCTACGACGCGCTGTTCGCCCGGCTGGCGGATCTGGAGGCGGCGTTCGACCTCCCGACCGAAAACAGCCCGACACAGCGCGTCGGCGGGGCACCTGTTGACGAACTTGACACGGTCGAGCACGTCGCACCGATGCGTTCGCTGGACCAGAGCGGCGAGGCCGAGGCGGTCCGCGAGTTCGACGACCGGGTTCGCCGCGGGCTCGCCGACGCGGGCTACGACGGCTCGATCCGCTACCGCTGTGAACCGAAGTTCGACGGCCTCTCGATCGAAATCGTCTACGAGGACGGTGCCTACGACCGCGCGGTGACGCGGGGCGACGGCCAGCGCGGCGACGACGTCACCGCGCAGGTGCGGACGATCCCCTCCGTGCCACAGCGGTTGCGTGGCGACTACCCCGAGTTCCTGGCGGTTCGCGGCGAGGTGTACATGCCGCGGGACGGCTTCCAGGAGCTGAACCGCGAGCGCGTCGAACGCGGCGAGGACCCGTTCGCCAACCCGCGCAACGCCGCCGCGGGGACGCTACGCCAGCTCGATCCCGCCGTCGTCGCCCGCCGGCCGCTCGCCGTCTTCTTCTTCGCAGTGCTCGATGCCAGCCGCCCGTTCGACTCCCACACCGGGATCTACGAGCGTCTGCCGGAGTGGGGGCTGCGCGTGACCGAGCGGACGGAACTGGTCGCGGACGTTGAGGGGGCGATCGACTACCGCGACCGGCTGCTCGACGACCGCGAGGAACTCGACTACGAGATCGACGGCGCCGTCGTCACCCTGGACGACCGCGAGGCCTGCGACCTGCTGGGCTCGACATCGCGGGCGCCGCGGTGGGCGTTCGCCTACAAGTTCCCCGCCCGCAGCGGCCGGACGACCGTCCGCGACGTCGTGGTGCAGGTCGGCCGGACCGGCAGGCTGACCCCCGTCGCGCTGCTGGATCCGGTCGACGTCGGCGGCGTGACCGTCTCGCGGGCGAGTCTCCACAATCCCGAGGAGATCGCCCGCCTCGGCGTCGATATCGGCGACGAGGTTCACGTCGAGCGCGCGGGCGACGTGATCCCCGACGTAACGGAGGTCGTCGAGGCACACTCGGAGGGCCACTTCGAGTTTCCCGGCGCCTGCCCCGAGTGCGACACGCCGATCGAGCGCGAGGGGCCGCTGGCGTTCTGCCCGGCGGGCTTTGGCTGTCCGGCCCAGCGCGAGGGGGCGATCCAGCACTACGCCAGCCGCGAGGCGACGGACGTCGAGGGGCTTGGCGAGCAGCGCGTCGAACAGCTGATCGCGGAGGGACTCGTTTCGGAGCCGGCGGACCTCTACGAGCTTTCGGTCGAGGACCTCGCCGCGCTGGAGGGGTGGGGCGAGAAGAGCGCCGAGAATCTCGTCGCGGAGCTTGAGGTCACCCGTGAGCCGTCGCTGGCGGAATTTCTGACCGCGCTCGGGATTCCGGAGGTCGGCGCGACGACCGCGCGGGAACTGGCGCGGCACTTCGGCAGCTTCGAAGCGGTGCGAGAGGCCAACGAGTCGGAGCTGCAGGAGGTGCCCGACGTCGGCCCCACCGTCGCGTCGGCCGTCCGGGAGTACTTCGACAACGAGGAGACGGCGGCGGTGATCGACCGCCTGCTCGGCCACGTGGACCCGCAGGAGGTTGACGTAGATCGGGATGACGGCGGAGCCCTGGAGGACGAGACGTTCGTGTTCACGGGGTCGCTCGACGCGTTCACGCGGAGCGAAGCGCAGGACGTGGTCGAGCGCCACGGCGGCTCCGCGACGAGTAGCGTTTCGGGCAACACCGACTACCTGGTTGTCGGAGAGAACCCCGGCCAGACGAAGCGCGACGACGCCGAGGTCGAGGACGTGCCGATGCTCTCGGAAGACGAGTTCGTCTCGTTGCTCGACGAGCGCGGCATTTCGATCTGACCGGGCGTCGAGGGAGCGCCGCAATCAGACCGGATTCTCGGGATCGTGCTGGTCGGCCATCCGCTGGGCCTCCGCCGCGAAGCGGTCCCGGTCGTCCTCGTGGGTCGGTTCGAGCCGGTCGGCCTCCGCGTCGACCGCCGCTGTCACGTCCTTCTTCGTCAGCATCTGTTCGGAGAACTGCTTGCGCAGGTAGCGGGTCCCGTCGGTGGTCGCGTAAACGAGGGAGATCATCCCTTTGGTGTTGTACTCGCGTTCGACCAGCCAGACGCGGACTGTCTCCTCGTCGGTCATACCCCCGCTTGGTCGCCGGGTGTGTTGTATCCTCCGGGATTAGAAGTTTTGATTCTGGATCCAAACCACTCCAATTCACCCGAACACTCATGCTAGGGGGTTCCATATGTGAGGGCATGGCAGGGTGGAAGAGCAGAGTCGACGACCTGCTGTACGACGGCGAGACGGTCCGGGAGACGGTCGACGTCGGAACCTCGCGGGTCGTCGTCACCAGCCACCGGGTGCTGGCGTTCACGCCAGATGCCGACGGGGAGAACTTCAGGCAGGCCGACCGCCCGAACGTCGAGGACGTCGAGACGGGCTCGGCGACCGACGACTGGAGCCTCCGGTATGCGCTTCGGTTCGGGATCGTCGGCGGCATCTTCGCCGTCCTGGGGGCTATGATCGACTTCGGCGACACGTTCGGCGACATCGAGTTCAACGCCGAGGCCGCCGGGCAGGTCGGCGCCGGCGGGCTGATCTCGGTGGCGCAGACGCTGATCGACATCATGGCGATGCTCGACGTTCTGCTGCTGGTGTTCGGCCTGCTGGCCCTGTTGCTCGCGGGCGTGCTGGTCGGTGTCTACCTGTTCCAGCGGGATCCGACGCTCGTGATCCGCGTCGCCGGCGACGAGGAGAACATCCACCTCCCGCGATCCGACGCCGGCGACGAGACGCGACGGCGGCTCGAAGCGGCGATCTTCCCGGACCGCGGCGCCGGGGCTGCCGGGAGCGTCGGCGGCGACGGGACCAGCGACGACGGCTTCGGCAACACCGACAACGATGGCTTCGGCAACACCGACAACGATGGCTTCGGCAACACCGAGGAATCAGGGTCAGGCTGGAACTGAACGCTGCCGGGTCGCGGGACCTTCGCCGGCCGACCGGCCCGCTACTCCTCCTCGCCGGCCGTAAACTCGTACTCGATCGTCGCGGTGGCCGTGACAGTGACCTGCCCGGTTTCCAGTTCGGTCGTCGGCGCGCCGGCGTCCCCGCTGGTTGCACTCAACTCGAACGCCCTGTGAGGGCTGACGTTGCGCTGGCTCGTCTCGATCGACACCGGGTCGCCCAGCGAGACGTCGGCTGCCGTCGCGTACAGCTGCGCCTCCTCGCGCGCGTCCTCGACCGCGCGCTCGACCGCCTGGTCGTACAGGGTCGAGCGCTTGTCGTCGGTGAACGTGAAGTTGACGCGCCGTGTTCGCCCTCGAACCGGTTTTTGCGGGAGTTTTCACCCAGCGAGTACCATTCGGTCGTGATGTCCTCCGCCGGGATGCCATACTCCTCCAGCGCCTGTGTCAGTTGCTCGCTCCCAGTCGCGAGCTCCTGGACGACGTTGCTCGCGTTCTCGCGGTCGCTGGCCTCGACTGCCGCCGAGAGCTCGGCCTTGTTCGGCTCCGTCCCGATCGCGCCGACGCCCTGGACTTCGATCGTGTTCCGGTCTGTCGTCTCGACGTTCAGGTTCTCCACGTCGTCGACCGACATCTCCTCCGGCCCTGACCCCGTACTCCCGAGAGTACCCGAGAGACACCCTGCAGTTGCGACCGCGGCTGTACTCGCACCGGCGAGACCGATGAATGTTCGTCGGTTCATGCGTGCTCGACAGTTCTTCCCCGGATAATAAAGCCCTTCCCGAGGGTCAAAGGCTCGTTTGAGTCGGGATGGCAAGCCGATATTCGAGTTTTCACGTACGTACAGCCACCAGTATGATACTGTCGGACGTAATTTCGTGGAGTTACGCGTCACGTTCAGCCGTTCAACCGTGCGAATACAGCCAGGAGAGTGTCACGATAGTACTTCGGGGAAGAAATTGAAGAACTCGGAGATGCAGGAAGCCCCCGGCTGCTCGACTCGGGGGCACCGGCAGACTCCCTTCGGTCGTCTACCGAGGTCACGCTCGCTTCGCTCGCGTGACCCTCGCT
>PXSF01000013.1:8282-15843 GCA_003022845.1 Halobacteriales archaeon SW_10_66_29
AGCGAAGTGAGCGCAGTCGAGCGACCTGGGGCGTTCTCTGTCTCGAACCTGCTGTTTCATCTCTCCCAGATTCCTCAATAGCTTCTGTGAATTACTATGTGACACAGAGTTACGTCCGACAGTATGAGCCAGGGCGGGCCGCAGTCGGTGCGCTCAAGCGCGCCGAGTCCCAACAGGGGATCGATGGACGTGGCGACGCTCCGCGAGCGGGCGGGCGACCTCCCCCGCGAGCCCGGCGTCTACCAGTTCCTCGACGGCGACCGGGTGCTGTACGTCGGGAAGGCCGTCGACCTCCGGGACCGCGTGCGCTCCTACGCCGACCCGCGCAGCGAGCGCATCCGGCAGATGGTCGACCGCGCCGACGGCGTCGACACCGCAGTCACCGACACCGAGTCCCAGGCGCTGCTGCTTGAGGCGAACCTGATCAAGCGCCACCGGCCGAAGTACAACGTCCGCCTGAAGGACGACAAGTCCTACCCGCTGGTCGAACTCACCGACCACGACGCCCCACAGATCCGGATCACCCGCGACCCGGACAGCGGATCGACGGTGTTCGGCCCGTTCACCGACAAAGGCCGCGTCGAGACCGTCGTCAAGGCGGTCCGGCAGACCTACGGAATCCGCGGCTGCTCGGATCACAAGTACGCCAACCGCGACCGGCCCTGTCTCGATCACGACATCGGGCTCTGTACCGCCCCCTGTACCGGCGAGATCGACGCCGAGGCGTATCTCGCGGACGTCGAGGCCGTCGAGCGGTTCTTCCGGGGCGAGACCGGCATCCTCACCGAACCCCTCCGGGGCGAGATGACCGCCGCCGCCGAGGCCGAGCAGTTCGAGCGCGCGGCGAACCTCCGGGACGCGCTGGACGCGGTCGAGTCGTTCCACGACCGCCGGGACGAGGCGGTCAGCACCGCCGCGGACACCCGCCAGCGGACCGACGTGCTCGGCGTCTCGCTCGCAGGCGGGGAGGCGACGGTGGCCGTCCTCCGCGCCGAGGCCGGCCAGCTCGTCGACCGCGAACAGCACTCGCTGTCGATCCCCGACGGCGGCGGGCTCGTCGTCGAGTCGATGGCCGTCGCCGCGGACGCCCCCAGCGAAGCGGTCCAGACTGACCCAACCCCCGCAGACGGGGGAAGCGTCACCGACGCTGGCGCCGTGCTCGGTGCGTTCCTCCCGCAGTACTACGCCGAGCGGGACCTGCCCGACGTCGTGTTGACCCCGGAGTACCCCGGCGGTGAGGGCGTCGAATCCTGGCTGGGTAGCGTCGGCGTCGACCTCCGGGTGCCCGGTGCAGGCCGGGAGGCCACGCTGGTCGACCTGGCGATGAAAAACGCGAGCACGGAGCGCCGGGAGGACCGCGCGACGGCCGCACTCGCCGACGCCCTCGGCCTTGACGCCGCCAACCGCATCGAGGGGGTTGACGTCAGCCACGCACAGGGCCGGGCTGTCGTCGGGAGCAACGTCGCGTTCCGCGGCGGCGACCCCGAGAAGGCCGGCTACCGGCGCAAGAAGCTGACCGAGACCAACGACGACTACGCGAACATGCCGCGCTCGACGACGTGGGCTGGGACGTGCCCGCGGTCGCACTTGCGAAAGCCGAGGAGCGGGTGGTGACACCCGAGGGCAGCCACAACTGGGACGACGACGCCCCCCACCTGCACCTGCTCCAGCGCGTCCGCGACGAGGCCCACCGCTTCGCCGTCCAGTACCACGAGACGGTCCGCGACGAGGTGTCGACGCCGCTTGACGACATTCCCGGCGTCGGCCCCGAGACCCGCAAGCGGCTGTTCGACCGGTTCGGCAGCGTCGAGGGCGTCCGGACCGCCTCCAGGGCGGAACTGCAGACAGTCGACGGCGTCGGCGAGCGGACTGCCGAGGCCATCGACAGCCACCTGTCGTGACCGCGGGCGGCTGCCCGTCCGCCACTCATACTGCCGGACGTGACTCTGATGCTGAGCGCTGTCCGGGTGGTAACGGAATCACGTCCGGCAGTATCAGTCGCCGCGGGCCCCCTCAAACTCCTCGCGCGAAACCGAGTACCGGTGGTGGTCGGCCACTCTGTCCCCGAGCGGCGTCCAGTTGCGGAGTTTCCCGTCGTACTGCCCGCCGACGCGGTCGACGAACTTCTCGACTGCCCGCTCGGAGCGGTCGTTGCCCTCCTCGTAGCCGATGGTGACCAGTTCGAGGTCCAGCCGGTCGAACGCGACCTCGGTCAGCGCCGTCGCGATTTCGCCGGCGTAGCCGTTGCCCCAGAACTCCCTGCCGAGGATGAACCCGATGCGCGCGGACCGGCGCTCCCACTCCGGGAACAGCCCGGCGTAGCCCGCGAGCTCCCCGTCGGCGTAGACGCCGTACTGCGCCTGCTCGCCGTCTGCCCACCGGGACTCGGCCTTCTCTATGCGCTCGCTGGCGTCGTTCACCGTGTCGTACGGCTCCTGGGGAACGTACTCGAACACCTCCTCGACGCCGTCGGTTCCCGCAGCGAACAGCTCGTACAGCTCGAACACGTCGACCTCCGAGGCCGCGAGCTGCCGAAGATCGAGCGAGTCGGTCTCGACGTGGTCGGGGAACATACCCCACCCTGTGACCGGCAGCCTCAAAACGTGGTGGGATTTCACGACAGTCTTCCACGGTGTCGGCTTCATTCCGGCAGTTGGGTCGGGCCCGTCGCTGGGCAGTCTCGGAGGATGGTTTCACGTGACGTAGTCACGAAAATAATCGCAATAATCACTATGAGAGGCCTCGTCCCGGGCGACTCTTGTAAGCCATTGACCACCATGCACCAGGACGAAAGGTTAGGGACTCTTCTATTAGAGCCGTGACCAGTACAATGGGGGTCAATCAGGTGAACAACACGGGGTGGTCGTCGGACCGGCTCGAACTTGTCGGGGAAAGAATAGGTAACGAGTGGTGTGAGGGAGGTATCCAACGATGAGCGGCGCGGAGCTGGAGCAGGACGCTACGAACGCGACCTCGACCGCGGCCGGGGCGGCAACCGATCCTCGTCGCGAGCCCTACGACCTCGGGCTCGACCAGCTGTTCGAGGTGCTGCAGAACCAGCGGCGTCGCTATGTCCTGCAGTACCTGCACGACAACGAGGGGGGGACGTCGTTGAGCGACCTCTCCGAACAGATCGCAGCCTGGGAGAACGACAAGGAGATCCGCCGGATCTCCTCCAGCGAGCGCAAGCGGGTCTACGTCGCCCTCTACCAGTGTCACCTCCCGAAGATGGACGACATGGGCGTCGTCGAGTTCGAGCAGGCCAGGGGGACGATCGAAGCCGGCGAGCACATTCAGCTGTGTTACTCCTACCTCGACGTGCACGAAAACAGCGACGAGAGGCGGAGGCGGTACTACGCGGCGCTCGCAGTCGTCGCGGCCGCGGGGCTGCTGATCGGAACCGGCGTCCAGACGGTGCTGTCGATCCCCGCGATCAGCGTCGGCACCGGTATGGCTGTCCTCGCGTTCGCAATGACGTCGGTCTGGTCCTACCGTCTCCGAACAAGTGACGACGATTGACCGGCTGCTGTGAGTAGTTACTACCCCGGTGTCACTATCCGGGTGTCTCATACTGGTGGCTGTACGTACGTGAACACTCGAATTGAGAATCCAGGCGGAACGGGTCCGTATCTTTTGTCCGTCAGTATTAATTGACAGGCCACCGTATCGGAGCGTAGGAATCGGTCGGAACGGGGCGGATTCCGAACCGTCCTCCGGAGGCGGCCTGTCCGCCCACAGCACTGATAGTAATTGGCGACAATGACGAGCGTTGACGACCTCTGGTTTCTCGGCGACGAAGCCCTCCAGGTGGCCGAACAGACGTATCACCGCCTCACCGAGCAGTACGGCGGATTCCTCGAATACGAGACGACGAAACGGGTATCCCGCGATCGGTTCCGGACGGTCGCAGGGCGGATCAAGGACAACGGCGCCCCCTACGGCGCACACACCATCCCCTACAGGGAGGGCGGATCGATCCTCCTGGTTCGCCACGATCCGATCGACCTCTGGGTGTTGCCGGGCGGGGAGACTGACGGCGACGAAACGTTCCGCGAGGCCGCAGCGCGCGAACTGAGCGAGGAGGCAGGGATAGCCGCCAGCTACGAGGGGCTGGCGCTGCTCGGCCGCGTCCACTTCGAGTCCGGCGATCACCGGACCTGGGGCGTCCTCCCCATCTTCGAGGCGGCGGCGGAAACGACCGAGCCGTCGGTCGACGATCCGGACGGCGAAATCACGCGGGCGAAGTGGTTCGAAGAGCTGCCGGCGGACACGCGCGACCGGGAGCAGCTTCGCTCCTGGCGCGAGCGGCGGTTCGATTAGGTCGCCGAGTCGTCGCTGGCGTCCGTATCCGGGCCGTGGGAGACGCCGTCGCGTTCTTCCGCCCGCCGGCGCCTGATAGCAGCCCTTGCAGTACCGGCCTCGTAGCCGAATAGTACGGCGGTACCGTACGCCTCGGCGACCTCTGTCGCGTGGATCAGGTTGTCGACATCGATGTTGATCGCGTACAGTTCGGTACTGAACGGCACCGGGAGACGGTCCTCGAACCCGCTCGCGATCACTTCGATCCAGTAGGTCGTCTCGTAGGCCATGTCGTAGACGGGGACGACGAACTCGTCGACGTACTCCGAGAGGGCGTCGACGTCGATGCCGCTGCGGCGTTCCAGGTGGCCCGGATACGGGTCAGGATACAGCGTCATGTACAGCCGACCGGGCACGCGCTCGCGTGCCTCCCGGACGAACTCCGTGATGACGTTCGTCCGCCAGGCCTGCCGGTCCTCGAACTCGCTGGCCTCGAACCGACGTGTACAGCGCTCGCAGTGGCAGTACTCCTGGCGCGGGAAGCCGACGTCGTCGAGGCGGACGTCCTCGTTCGCGGCCGCCGCGTCCTCGATCATCTCCAGGATGCCGGCCCGGTACTCCTCGTGAGTCGGACAGACGTAGTCCCAGTCGAAGTACGGCCGCTCCCGGGTCGCGCGCTCGCCGTCCGCGCTCACCGGCACGACGTCCGGGTTGCCCTCCGCGGCGGCGTTGTCGCCGAAACAGGAGATCATGTTCACTGCGCCGGCGACGGGTTCGGTGGCGCGGCCCGTCACGTCTTTCATCTCGAAGAACGCCCGGTCGAACTCCGCCCAGGAAACTTCTTCCTCGTTGCGCGTCACGACGCCGTACATGTCACTATCGAGGTGGCCGACACACGTAATTGGTTCGAGAACGCGGCGGCCGCACTCTCCCAGCGGGACCTCCCCCTGTCGCGCCTGCTGGCCCTGACGCTGCAGGATCATGGGACCGGATACCCGGTACTGGACGGCGAGCAGTTCGAAGAAGTCGAACCATCAGCCCGCTCGAAGTCAGGATAGGCCGTCACGCGGGCTGTGCGGCGTTCTGCTTGCGCGTGACGTAGCCCGCGATGCGGTTGCGGACGCTCTTCGATTCGATGTTGGTCAGTTCCGCGACCAGTTCCTTGTTGTGCTCGAACTCCGGTCCCCAGGCGTCCGGGTATCGCTCCATCAGGATGCGTCCCGTTTTCTTGACGTAGGCAGGTTTGATGGCCATCGTTGCCCCCACGTAGCCGGAGGCCACTCTAAAATGATTCGACTTGGACCGTCCGGGTGTATACGCTTTTGCCCCCGGCGCAACAACGGGTGAATACGAATGACAGAGCTGCTGTATCTCCCGGACGACGACCGGACGACGCAGTTCTCCGCGACGGTCGCGGAGGCGACCGACGAGTATCTCGTCCTCGACGGGACGTACTTCTACCCGGAGGGCGGCGGGCAGCCGGCGGACCGGGGCGTCATCGAGTGGGAGGGCGGCCGTGCGACCATCGGCGACGTCCGGAAGGACCACGGCGACGTCCACCACGTGATCGGGTCGCTGGAGGGCCAGCTTCCGGCGGCCGGCGATGGGGTCGAGGCGGAGATCGACGCCGAGCGGCGCCACCGTCTCACCCGGATGCACACCGCACAGCACGTCGTCTCGCGCGTCGTCCTCGACGAGTACGGCGCGACCACCGCCGGCAACCAGGTGTACCCCGACCGGTCCCGGATCGACTTCGAGCCGGCGTCGTTCGACGAGCCAGACCTGCGCCGGATCGAGGAGCTGTCGAACGATGCCATCGACCGGGACCTCCGCGTGACCAAGGAGAACCGGCCCCGCGACGCCGTCGAGCGCGAGGTCGACGAGGGACGGGCGCTGCTCGGTCTGATCCCGGACTCGGTCGATCCCCTCCGAGTCGTCCAGATCGAGGACTTCGACACGTGCCCCTGCGGCGGCACGCACGTGAACAGCCTCGGCGAGATCGGCCGGGTCCGGATCACCGACTGCTCCTCAAAGGGCGACCAGGTACAGCGCATCGAGTTCGAACTGTCGGAGCCGTAACCCCCACAACGTTTTGTCCGTCGGCCGCCAGGTGACAGACGAACAATGGCCGGCGCGACGGGACGCGGGGGGACCGACATCGACAGGCTGTTTTACTTCATCGCCGGAGTCGTCGCGTTCCTGCTCCTGGTCCCGACGGCGTTTGGCTTCGCGGGCATCGACGTCCGCGACGGTTCGCTGCTGTCCGATACCGACGACGGCGAGGCGGAAGGGGTCCGGATTCTCACTGCCTTCGGCACCGGCATCGACGAGGATCGATCGAGCGTCGGCGTCGTGGAAGTTGTCGTCACCAGCGGCGGCGGATCGGCGATCGACCTCACGGAGGCGACGGTCACCTGGGACGGCGCGGAGCGGTACGAACTCACCCCCCCGGAGACGAACGTTGGCCAGGGATCGTTCAGCCACAGCGGGAACACGACGCTCGACGAGCCCACTGACAGGGCGATCCTCCGGTTCGATCTGGGGTCGGACGACCTCGCCGGAACCGAGCGCTTCGGGGAGCGGCTGGAGCCCGGCGACGTCGTGGAACTCTCGGTCGTGACGGCGGACGGGGTGCGGACGAGCCGGACGCTCGTGGTTCCGGATCCGCTCCCGTCAGGCGCCGGCGTCTCGCTGTAACCTCTGGGCAGTGCTCGTTCAGGCGCCCTCGCTCAACTCCTCGTACTGCTGGAGGAAGTTGTCCCGACAGGAGGGACAGCAGAAGTGATAGGTGGTGCCGTCGAGGGTCTCCCGGGTCCCCTCGGCGGTGACGGAGTTGCCACACTCGACACACTCCAGGTCGAGTTCCGCCCCGCCGACGTTTGGCTGCCAGGCAGTGTCCGCGAGCAGCCCCACGTCGTAGTCGCTGACGACGTCGAGCGGGAGTGCCTCGGACAGCAGTTCGCCGACCTCGCCCTCGCCGGCGAACGCCGTACAGACGAGTCTGTCGTCGGCCGTCCGGAACACGTGGTCGACGAAATCCCGGGGAACGAGCTGTTCCTGAACGTGCGTGCTCGATCCCGGCTCACAGTCGACGGTGACGATGATCGGTTGACCCTCCTGCAGCAGCCGACGGTCCAGGTCGACTGTGAACCGGCGGAGCAGCCCCAGTTCCCGGAGGCGCTCGACGCGATCCGAGACCGCCGGCGCCGAGAGCTCTACTTCCGACGCGATCTCGCGGTAGGGACGCCTGCCGTCCTCAAGC
>PXSF01000014.1 GCA_003022845.1 Halobacteriales archaeon SW_10_66_29
GCGGTGTCGTCCGAAAATCGGAGATTTTCGGGATCACGAGAATCTTCGATTCTCGAACGACTCCTTGAGGGAGGGGGCTTAGCGCCTGCAATCAGCTAACGACGCAGTTTAGGCAACAGACTCCGGACGTGCTGCTGTAGCTGCCGACGCCCCCGTTTCGACTGCAGATGGCGCCGGATCCGGTCGGCCGACTGGAAGAGCCACAGCAGCTTGTAGGCGCTCGCCAGCCGCTCGTAGTCCGCCGGGACCGACCGGTGCTGTCGGTACCCCTCCCGCAGCGCAGCCCGGAGGTCGCGGCGCTCCGCCGATGGAAACCGGAACCAGTCGATAAAGCGCATCTCGGCCCGCGCCAGCGCGTACCCCGCGGTCGTGACGTGGGCGTTGCCCCAGTCCAGGACGGCGGTGATCGCGCCGTCTTCGAACAGGAGGTTCCCCGGGAACAGGTCGCCGTGGGTGAGCACCGGCTGGCGGTCAGCCCCAGCCGAGTCGAGGCTGCGCCCAGCCAGCTGGCGGGCAAGCTCGGGGGCGTTCAGCCCTGCGTGATCGCAGATCCGGAGGGTACTGCCAGTCCGGCCGAGGCCACCCGTCCGCTCGAACTGGTGGGCTGCGTGCAGGCGGGCGAGAAACGCCCCCGTATCGTGGACGATCCCTCGCCGAACGTCCGCGTCGAGGGCGTCGAACGGCGTCGGCGGGGCGCCGTCGCGGAACTCGTAGAGCCCCCAGTAGTCGCTGGCGGGGCGGAAAGCGTCGCTGTCTGCTGATTCGCCGTCATTTGCTCGACGGAGCGTTCCGGAGGCGAGCACCCCGGGGGCGGGCAGGTCCGTCGTCGCGGTCACCAGCCGGAGCACGAGCGGTTCGATCACGTCGCCGGTCCGGACGCTCGGGCCGCCGAGCTTGCAGACGGCCCGCGCGGGGTCGCCGTCGAGCCCGAGCAGGTACGTCTCGGCTATCCGGCCGCCCGCCGCGCGCTCGCAGGCGTCGACACAACAGCCCAGCGCCGCCTCGACGATCCGTGCGACGCGCTGGGGCGTAGCCGGCGACGGTGACGACATCGGGCGAACGCTCGGCTGTCTGCCACCTAACGGTGTCGGTCCTGGCCGGCGTGTCACGTCCGGAAACCCATCATGTTGCAAAAGAAGCAGATCGCGATAGGCGTGCTGCTGTGGGTGCTCGTCTTCGGCGCGTTCGTGACGCTCGCCGGCATCGGGGACTTCGTCGACCGACTCTCGCAGATCACGCCGACCGAGCTGGCGCTGATCCTGTTCGCCGTCAGCGTGGGCGTCGTCTCGATGGGGAGCGCGCTGTACGTCATCGGACGGAGCGTGGGGCTCGGGCTGGGACTGATCGAGTCCATCTTTCTCAACACGAGCGTCAGCCTCGCGCACAACCTCACGCCGTTCGGCCAGGCCGGCGGCGCACCGATCGGCGCGGCGATCCTCTCCCAGCGCTCGGAGAGCCACTACGAGGAGTGTCTGGCCGTGCTCTCGGCGAAGGACGCAGTCAGCTTCGTTCCCGCGATCCTGGTGTTTTTCTTCGGCGGGCTGTACATCCTGCTGTTCGAGCAGTCCGTGCCGGACGCCCTCCGGCCGCTCTTCGGCGCCTTCAGCCTGTTCGTCGTCGTGATCGTGGGGAGCGCGGTCGCCGTCTACCGCTACCCCGACGCCATGCGCCGGCTGCTCGGGCGCCTCGTCGGTGCCGTGAACCGCGCCGCTGCGCGGCTCCCGTTGCTGCCGAGTCTCGAGGAGGAGGAACTGGAGGAACGCCTCGCCAACTTCACGTCGTCGTTCGGCGAACTCGCTGCCGATCGGCAGACGATCGTGATCGCGAGCGCGCTGGCGACGTCGGCGTTCGTCGCGCAGGGCAGCCTCCTGTGGCTCACGCTCGCCGCCGTCGGGATCGACATCTCGGTCGCGCTCGCAATCTTCACCGTCCAGGTGTCGTTGCTCGCCGCCGGGCTGCCGTTGCCCGGCGGTAGCGGTGGCGTCGAGGGCACGCAGGTGCTGATGCTCGTGACGATCACGGGTGCTGCTTCCGCGCCGACGATCACCGCGGTCGTGCTGAGCCGCGGGCTCGTCTTCTGGACGCCGATCGTGCTCGGCTCGATCACGCTGCTCGTCCTCGGCGTGGATACCGTCGCCGAGGAGGAGATCGTGTAGGGTGGCACCGAACGCGGAGCCACACTGGCGGTACCGTCCGCCTCCCCCAAAGAAGATCGACACGAATATTGGCCGAGGGGCGAAACGGGGGGACGATGAAAGACCAGCGGTTCGTCGAATCGGAGTGGGACTACTGTCTCGTGCTCGATTCGTGCCGGTACGACGTGTTCAGCGAGGTGTACGACGAGTACCTCGACGGCACCCTGGAGAAGCGCCGGTCGCCGGCCTCCTCGACGCCGGAGTGGGCCCACCGGACGCTCCGGGGCGACCTCGACTGGGCGTACTTCTCGGGCAACCCCTTTATCAACGGGCTGGGCATCCCGCTGAACGAGCTGAAGTGGGGGGCAAGCTGCGACTACGACTGGGTCGCCGACGAGCACCTCGCGGAGGTGATCGACGTCTGGCAGGAGGGCTGGGACGACGACCTGGGGACGGTGCCACCCGACAGCATGACCGAGGCGTTCCACGACCACCGCGACGCCGTCGAGCGCCGCGATCGGACCGTCCTCCACTACATGCAGCCCCACGCGCCGTACCTCGGCCGCGGCGAGGGCGGGAAGCTGACGACGATCCGCGAGGGGATCAAACAGCAGGGCGAGGCCGACGAGGAGGACGGCGGCGTCCTCTCGGCGGTGGGCGACAGGGTCCGGCCGACGGTCGAGTCCGTCCTGGAGGGGAGTTCGCTCGCGATGAAGGCGGGGCTGATGCTCGAACTCGACACCGCAGAGATCCTCAGCGACGGCACCCGGCAGACCGCAATGGCGTACCACGAGGAGAACCTCCGGATCGCCCTGGAGAGCGTCGTGGACCTGCTGGCGGAGTTAGACGGGACGGTCGTCGTCACCGCCGACCACGGCGAGGCGTTCGGCGAGCAGGGCGTCTGGGAGCACCACATCGAGACCCACATCCCGCCGCTGGTCGAGGTGCCCTGGCTCGAGGTTTCGGGGTGAGCGCGGCTGTGAGCCGGTCCCACGCTGGTACGGAAAGGGAATATTTATTGTCACCGGTGGAGACGAAATGTTATACTTGACACGTGTTGCCGGTTCCGCCCGCGCAGTCCAGCGCAGTGGCGCCACCCGTGTGTCCACTGGCGGCACTCGTGTGTCCACTGGCGCCACCCGTGTTTCCGGTGGCGGCACCCGTGTGTCCACTGGCAGCACTCGTGTGTCCTGCCGACGCCGACGTCGTCCGCTCGACAACCGACCGTTCGATCGACGCCCGTTCGACAACCGACCGTTCGACCGACGTTCGTTCGATCGACGCATGGCTGACAGATCCGCACCGCGGTTCGAGCCTCGGGAGGGAGGAGCCGCATGAACATCGGGTTCTTCACGGACAGCTACTTCCCGGAGATCGACGGCGTAACGTACACGATCAAGCTCTGGCGCGACCGCCTGGAGGCGGCCGGCCACAACGTCTGGACGGTGTATCCCGACGGCGACTACGAGCCGGACGACCGGGAACTCCCGATCAGGTCGCTGCCGAACCCCTTTTACCGGGGGTACCGGATCGGGCTGTTCCGCCGGATTTCGACGCTGCCCGAGTTCGACGTCGTCCACTGCCACGGGCCGGGGCCGGTCGGCCTGCTCGGCCTCTACTACGCCCGCAAGTATGCCGTCCCGCGGGTGTACACCCACCACACGCCGATCGAGGAGTACTTCCACCAGGGCCTGAAGTCCCAGCGGCTCGCGGACGTGCTCGGCGACATCTACGTCCCGCTGGAGACGAACCTGCTGGAACACTTCGACGCGGTGACGGCCTCGACCAGGCGGATCAACCGCGACGTCGACTGCATCGAACTCCCGGTCGGCATCGACATGGAGTTTTTCACGCCGCGCGGAATGGCGGTGGCCGACGGCCAGCCGCTGATCGGGTACAGCGGGCGCCTGAGCCTGGAGAAAAACGTCGGCGAGATCCTCCGGGTCGCCCGCGAGCTGTCGGCCTGCCAGTTCCTCGTCGTCGGGGAGGGTCCCCACCGCCCCGACCTGGTGGCGGGCGCCCCGTCGAACGTCACCTTCCGGACGTTCCTCCCCCGCGAGGAACTCCCCCGCTTTTACTCGGCGATCGACGCGTTCGTCACCGCCTCGACGGCCGACACGCTGGGGCTGGCGACGCTGGAGGCCAACGCCTGCGGGACGCCCGTCGCGGCCGCGGACGTGGACCCGTTCACGGAGACCATCGGCCCGAAGAACGGCGCCCGCTTCAAGTACGGCGACCTGGACGAGATGGCGACCGCGGTCGAGCGGTGTCTCGACGAGTCCTGGCAGCCCCGCGAGGCCGTCGAACAGTACTCCGTCGAGCGAACGATCCAGGAACTCGAACGGCTCTACTACAGCGTGAATCAGCGGACGGCCCCGCGAGTCGCCGCCGACTGATACTGGTGGCTGTACGGACGTGAAACGAATTACAGCCACCAGTATGACCACCCACGAGTTTCTGCCGACTCGAGGAGCACAGCAAGTCCCGGCTGGTCGAGCGGGCAGAGGCGTTCTCACCAACCGCAGTATGTCAACTCATACTCGCCGATCGAGGAAGTCAGCGAGCAGCCGGAACATCCGGAGCTTCCGGTCCTGGTCTGAGGAGGCGTGGCCCTCCTCGCCGAGTTCGCGGTACTCGAACTCCCCGTCTTCGCCCTCCTCGTAGCCGGCGTCCGCCAGCGCATCCCGGAAGATGCGGGCCTGCGACACCGGCACCCGGCGGTCGTTGACGCCGTGAACGATAAAGAGGGGTGCGTCGAGGTTCCCGACGTGGGTGACCGGCGAGCGCTCCTCGTAGAGGTCGGGGTTCTCTTCGGGCGTGCCGAGGTACTTCTCCATCAGCTCCGTCTTGAAGTGGGGCATCGTGTTCTCGTACTGATCTTCCAGATCCGTGAGGCCGATCCAGGCGATGCCGGCGTCGTAGACGTCGGGGTACTGGACCAGCTGCCAGTACGCCGAGTAGCCGCCGTAGGAGCCGCCGAACACGACCACCCGGTCCTCGTCGATCCAGTCGCGGGTGTCGAGGACGTGCTCGGCGGCGACGGCGACGTCGCCCTGCTCGGCGCCGCCCCAGTCGTCGATGAGTTCCTCGACGAACTCCCGGCCGCGGCCGGTCGAGCCGCGGTAGTTCACCTGCAGCACCGAAAAGCCCTGCGAGACCAGCACCTGGGTGTAGAGGTTGAACCGCTTGGCGTCGCGGCCCCGCGGCCCGCCGTGGGGGTTGACGATCAGCGGTGAGCCACGCGAAGCGTTGCGATCCTCCTTGGACCCGCGGTCCGACGGCGGGGAGGATCGCTCGCCGGAGTCGTACAGCAGCGCGCCGATCTCCAGTTCGTCGGAGGGGTCGTGCTCGACTGCCGCCTGGCGGGTTTCGGGGACGCCGTCCGACTCGACCGTGAGGTACTCGGCGTCGGCGAAGTCGTCGGGCGAGAACGGCCCGTACTCGGCCTCGATCAGCGTCTCCGATCCGTCGGTCGAGAGGTCGTACGCGAGCAGTTCGGGCCGCCGGGTCGGCGTCGTGTGCGTGAGGATCACGCGATCCTCGTCGAGGACGCGCTCGCCCCACGCGCCCATGCCCAAGCCGGCGACGCCGTCTGGCAGGTCGAACTCCCGGCCCTCGCCGGTCTCGAGGTCGTAGACGATCGGCATCGTCACCGCGTCGCGGTCGCGGGTGCCGACGACGCGCTCGCCGTCGGGCATGAACGCTTTCGGCGACTCCTCGTAGCTGCCGTCGCCGAGCCACTCCACCTCCTCGGAACCGAGGTCGTAGACGCCGATCCGGCCGAGGTCTGCGGTGTTGTCAGAGACGAGCAGGCGCTCGCCGTCGGGCCCCCAGTCGATCGGGGCCGCCTCCGCACCGACCTCGCCGATCTCGAGGTTCCGGGGCGCCGAGCCGTCGGCGCCGGCGACGTAGACGTCCTTGTTGTCAAAGTCGTCGGTTTCGTTTGTCGAGTACGCGACGCGTTCGCCGTCCGGCGAGAGGACGCCGCCCCAGACGGCGCGCTCGTACTCGGTGATCTTCGACGTCCCGTCGCTGTCCAGGTCGTGTCGGTAGAGGTTCATCTGGCCGTCGCGGTTCGACGCGAACAGCAGGGTGCTGCCATCGTCGCTCACGTCGGCGACGATGCACTGGCCGTCCATCTCGACGATCGGTTCCGTCTCGCCGTCGCGGGAGAGCGCGTAGATGTCGTTCTGCTCGTTGCCGTCCTCGTCGAGGTGGAAGAAGACGCGGTCGCCGTCGGCGTCCCAGGCGAGGAACCAGCGGGCGTTGCGGGGGACCTCGCCGTCGCTCCACTGGGCCAGTTCGCCCGACTCGGTGTCGAGGACGTGTAGTTCGTTCCGGCCGGAGACGTCGTAGTACAGCGCGACCTCGTCGCCGTCCGGCGACACTGTCGGGTGCGCCAGCGTCGGGAGGCTGGCGAGCTCTTCGAGGATGTCGTCAGGGTGAGCTGTCGTGGTCATCGTCAGGCAAACGCTAGCGCGCGGCCCCCATAAATGCAATCAGAACGAGTTTTCTGTTCGGTGTGTGACACACAGGGTCGTGGGCCCACCGTTCTGATTTTCAGTAGTATTCGGTAGTAGATGATTACACTGTGTAACACGCGGTGAGAGCGTGTGTTTTGCTACTCCGTCTGGCTGGCTGCACAGCCGTGTTACTACCATGATTTGTGGACAGTCCACCCGTCTGACTCCCATCACGCTTCACAGTGAGCGGCGTGAGACAGCACAGAGAGTCGTGGGTCTGACGACACCTCACCAAACCTGTTCGAGCCGTGGACTGGACGCCACCAGAACGGTGACACTCCCGCAGACCGACAACCGAGTGTCTCGGAAAGGTGGCGTACGCACCCGCCTCCATATAGGCGACGGGTTTCGCATCCATTCCGTTGGACACCTGTTTCATCGGTCTACACCCATATACTACCCAAACCCAGTTAACAATTGCTTTCAGAACTAGTACCGACTATCACTAATTACTACTGTATTCTGTAACAGTTACACTACCCTCCACAGGGGGAGACAACCAAGGTTTCGGCTGTGCCTGCTCACTCGATCACGAACAGCACGTCGCCCATGTCGACGCTGTCGTCCTCGGCGACCGTGATCTCGGCGATCGT
>PXSF01000015.1 GCA_003022845.1 Halobacteriales archaeon SW_10_66_29
CGAATGCACTCACGCCGCCGCGGCTCCTCCGGTTCGGAGCGACCGGCGGCAGACGACCCACCGGAGTGGAGCGACGTCGGCGCCGATGCAGTGGAGGATCGCGTCGTCGAACTGGCAGAGGAGGGCCACAGCCCGAGCGAGATCGGGCTGGTTCTCCGCGACGAGGGCGTCCAGGGCACGCCCGTCCCGGACGTCAAGCTGGCGACCGGGAAGAAGGTGACAGAGATCCTCGAGGAACACGACGCCGACCCCGAGATTCCGGAGGACCTGCGCAACCTGATGGCCAAGGCCGTCAGGCTGCGGGACCACCTCGCGGAGAACGGCACCGACTACCAGAACAAGCGCGCACTGCAGAACACCGAGTCGAAGATCCGCCGCCTGATCGACTACTACCGCGGCGACGAACTCGACGAGGAGTTCAGCTACAGCGTCGACGAGGCACGCGAACTGATCTAGATGTCCACGACCGGCCGTTCCGAGGCGGACGCCCCCGCCGCCAGCGACGTCGCTGGCCGGCTCGAGAACGCCGCGTTCGTCCGCCTGCTCGCCGCACGGACGGCGGGCGGGGTCGCTGCTGTGGGCCTGCTCGCAGGCGCGCTCGACGACTGCGGCGTCCCCTACCAGACCTCCGTCGTCGGCCTTCCGGCAGCTGCGGCGAACGGGACGGACGCAGACGTCACCCTCGCACTCGGCCGGCCGGCCGAAACGGGACAGACGGCAATCGGCACCGGCGGCGATCCTGTGGCAACTGCAGCGTACGACGTGGCGGCGGAACTCGGCTCGCCGGACCCGGTGCTGGCGCTGGCCGGCACCATCGGGAGCGGCCACGTCCCAGGCAGTGACCTGCTCGGCGACGTGACCGAGCGCGGCGTCGAACGGCGGCCGGGGATTGCAGCCCCCGCGGTCGACCCGGCGGACGCGCTGGCGTATTCGACGCTGGTGCACGCACCGTTCTCCGGCAACCGGGAGGCAGCAGCCGAGACGCTTGGTGGCCTGGAAGTACCGGAACCGCTCGACGCGGACGCCCGCCAGCAGGTGGCATCCGCCGTCGCGCTTGCCGTCGCCGGCGACCAATCGGCGACAGAGCGCGGGACGCACGCGGTCGAACGGTTCCTGCACCCGCTCGCGGGCGGGCCGTTCGGAACGGTCGGCGGTTTCGGCGACGTGCTCGCCGCGACGGCGCGGGAGCGGCCCGGCCTCGCGACGACGCTCGCGCTCGGCGGCGGCGACACCGAGACGGCACTCTCAGTCTGGCGCGACCACGGAATGCGAGCGCACGAAGCAGTGAGGGAGGCCGCGACGGGCCGATACGACGGGCTGTCCGTCGCCCGCGCGACGCCATCCGACGGGGCCACTCCAATCGGAACGGTCGCCCGCCTCCTCTGTGCGTACCGCTCGCCCGAACCGGTCGTTCTCGTCGTCGCAGACGGCGTCGCCGAGGCGCGCGCAGCGGGCGTCGGGTCCACCCTCCCGGATGACGCGGCTGGGATCGGCCGGGCGATGGCGACGGCGGCGGCGCAGGTCGGCGGCAATGGCGCAGGGACGGCCACTCGCGGCCGCGCGACGTACGACTGCTCGCCGACCGAGTTCGTCGCGGCGTTCAGGGAGGTGGTCCAGTGACCGACGACTCGCGTCGTGCGCGGCTCGAAACCCGGCACGGCGACGCGGAAACGGCGCGCCGGATCGCCGAGGCAGTCCGCCCGGACAACACGACAGAGATGGAGACGGCCGTCGACGAGGGCCGGATCGTCACGGAGATCAGCCGCGGGACGACCGGCGGTTTGCAGACGACTGTGGACGACTACGTGGTCAATCTCGCGACAGCGGCACAGCTTGCAACCGCGGACGGGGATCCGTCCACCGACACACACGACACATGAGCGAACGATCAGTCTCACGACAGAAGCAGCAAAAACAGTGGTACACAGTACAGGCTCCCGAGCAGTTCGACAGGGAGAAACTCGGCGAGACGCCAGCCGACGAACCGGACAAGGTGCTCGGCCGCACGATCGAGACGACGCTGGGCGACATCCGCAACGACGCCAGCGGCAACAACACCAAACTCACGTTCAAGATCACCGAGGTGGCAAGCGACACAGCCTACACCGAGTTCATCAAACACGAGATGACGCGGGACTACCTGCGGAGTCTCGTCCGCCGCGGCTCCTCGAAGATCGAGGCGTACGTCACGGTGCTGACCAGCGACGACTACCGCGTCCAGATCCAGCCCGTCGCGCTGACGACGAAGTCGGCCGACGAGAGCCAGGAGAAGGCGATCCGCCGCGAGATGATCGACCTGGTCGAGGACGCCGCCGCCGAGCGGACGTTCGACGACCTCGTCGACAGCGTCGTCGAGGGACGCCTCTCCTCGGCGATCTACAACGAGACCAAGACCATCTACCCGCTCCGCCGGGTGGAGGTCCAGAAGCTGACTCTCGAGGCCCGGCCCGAGGAAGTCGCCGCCGAAGAGGAGACCAGCGTTGACGTCAGCGAGGACTGACCCCGATTCGCGCGTCGATTGACGCTGACGACGCAGTTTTTCCGATGCGGCACGAACGACTGGAACAGCGGCGCTGAGGCGCCGTTACGTGTTGAACTCGATCCTGGCGACGGTACCCTCGCCGTTCCGCTCGAAGGCGAGCGTCGCGTCGGAGTAGTCGACGACGCGGTCGACGATCCACAGGCCGGCACCGCTGCCGTGTTCCAGCGCCGACTCGCCGTGTCTGTCCAGCACGTCCACCTCGTGGTCCGGGATGCCGGGGCCGTTGTCGGTGACTTCCAGAACCACGTGGTCGTCGTTCTGCGAGACGCTGATCTCGATGCGGGGCGTCGCGTCGGTGGCACCGTGCTCGATGCCGTTCTCGACGAGGTGGTGGATCGCGACCGGAAAGTTGGGGTGGACCAGCACCGAGGGCTCACCTTCGATGTTCGTCGTGACGTGGGCAGCGGGATACTCGCTTTGAATCTGCATCACGATGTCGTCGACGACTTCGGGGAGCGACAGTTCCTCGCGGCGGTCCCAGTTGGTGACGATGTGGCGGATGTCCCGTGCGTGCTCCGCGGTCGACTGGAGGCTCGCGGAGCGGTCGATGATCCGCTGGGCGTTGGCGGCCACCTCGGCGTTGCCCTCCTGCTGGATCTCCCTGGCAAACCCCTGGATGATCGTGAGGACGTTCCGGATGTTGTGCCGGAGGATGCGGGCGAGCACCTGGTCGAGCAGTTCGAGTTCGCGCCGCCGGCTGGTCAGCCGCATCGTCGTCTCGACGTTCGCGCTCAGCGTCTCCAGCAGCCGCCGTTCGGGCTCGCCGAAGCTGTCGGTGTACGTCGACCCGCTGATCAGCACGCCGAACTCGCCGATCGGGACGACGAGCTCCGACCCGATGATGCTGTCCTCGTTGTAGACGTCGTCGTGATCGTCGAGGTCGGGCACCAGCCGGATCTCCTTGTCCTGGAACGCCCGCCAGGCGATGCTACCGTCGTCGGTGTACGTCGGAATCTCCTCGAACAGGAGCTGTGCCTTCTCGGTCACTGCCAGCGGCACGAGCGCGTCCTGGCCCGCGTCGTACTCCCAGATCGCCGACAGCGGCATATCGAGTACGTTCGGGATCCGGGACAGTACTGCCTCTGCGACCTCTTCGTGAGTGTCCGCTTCCAGCGTCTCCCGTGTAACGGCCTGGATCTCTTCCAGCCCCTCAGCGCGCTGGGTCCGGTCGAGCGCGGTTTCGACTAGCGTCGCGAGTAGTCGCAGGAAATCGAAGTCGACCTCGTCGAACGCGTCAGGGTCGAGCGACGAGACCATGAACACGCCGTGTCTCCCCAGCGGCAGAACGATCAGGCTCCTCACGGCCATCGACCCGTCGGGAAGCCGGCCATCGTACGAGGCCGTGTCCCCGATCATCACCGGTTCGTCCGAGTCGTATGCCTGCCACACTATGGTGTCGCGGTCGGTGTATGGCCCCGGCTCACCTTCGAGCTCGGAGTTGACCTTCTCGTTGACTGCGACAGGGACCAGCGCCTCCTGGCTGCGATCGTAGAGGTGGAGGGCGACGATCGAGTCTCCGACCAGCTCCTCGGCCGCTGTCAGCGCCCGGCGACACACCGCCTCGCGGTTGTTGGCCGTGAAGATCCGTTCGGTTTCGTCGTAGAGCTGTTCGAGCCGGCGCTGCCTGGCCTTCTCGTCGGTGACGTCGACGTACATTGCGACGTGTTCGTGGGCGTCACCGGCCTCGATCGGCGCTCCCCTGAACAGGAACGTGCCCATCCCGTCTGCCGTCTTCCGCCGAACCTCCCTCGTCATCGTCCGGCCGTCCCTGGCGTACTCGTCCAGGGATTCGGCCTCGTCGCGGGCCCGTTCGTCATCGGGAACGATCAGGTCGTTGAGGTTCCGGCCGACCACCTGTGAGGCGGGAAAGCCGAACGTCTCCTCGAAGGCCGCGTTGACCCGCTCGACGATCGGCTCGCCGTCCCTGAAGACGGTGTGGACGACCGGTTCCTGGATTGTTTCGAACACGGCCTCGAACCGGTTGCGGTCCTCCCGAAGCGACGATTCGCTCCGCATTCCGCGGCAGTTCTCCGCGAGTTTCTCGTTGACGGCACTCAGCGAGGCCACCAGTTGATCGTCGAACGTCCCCTCCCGGCCTGCGAGCACCAGCGCACCGAACGACGGGAGGGCCATCAGGCAGTAGCTCCCCCCTTCGTCCGAGCGGCCCCGAACCGGGAACTGCTGGTCCGGGGCCAGGCCGTGCAGTCGGTCGATGCCGGTGCTCAGGGCGTTCCCGGGCTCCGGCGTCGCCGGCATCGCCGTGACGAGCTGGTACGTGTCGTCGCTGGCGTGGTGTTCAAGCACTGCGCCGCCGGTGCAGTCGAGCTGTTCGACGTACGCCGAAAGGGCGCGCTCGACCGTCGCCCGGAGCGTTGTTCCTCGGCCGATCGCGAGCGAAATCTCGTACAGCGCCTCGAGCTGCTCCCTGCTTCCGTTCATGCATTCATCTCGATACCCGTCTACACATCGCCACCCCAGAGTACATAGTACCTATAGGAAACTACTGGTATACAAATGTGGCGACAATTTTACTATCCGCCCCTTTCGGAACGGATGTGCATACAGTCGATGGATCGTCATACGGTCGTGCGTGAGTATTTTCAGCACTGGGGCCCAATATCCGTTGGTTTCACGGGCTGATACTGATTGTTGTGACTCTGTACCGCCGTGTATTCCTCAGACGCAAGCTTCGAGCCGTGAAACCGCCGCTATTGCGATGTGGTGGTGAAAATACTCACAACAATCAGTATGAAACGCCCAACACGCGATTCCATAGCGGTACAAAGTCACGCACGACCGTATCAGGTCTTCTGTCCGGACGAGTACCTGGGGACGCTGGTCAGTCCGCCAACGAACGGCTGGTGGGCTCGGTCGCCAGCCGTTACTCGTTCGGCTCCACCCGGACGGTCCCGACCATCCCCGCACTGAGGTGTGGGACACAGAAGTAGTCGTACTGGCCTGGGACCGTGAACTCGTGTTCGAACGTGTCACCCTGTTTCAGCACGCCGCCGTTGTCGCTCTCCCAGGCCTGCTCCGCCTCTGCCTGGCTCTCGAACTCCCCGGAAGCGAAAAACGACGCATCATCGGGGTAGGCGTCCTGAAAGGCCGTGACGGTATGGCCGTGAGAGCTGGTGTTTCGCCAGGTGACCGTCGTACCTGCGGTGACGGTCAGCTCCTCGGGTCTGAAGCTGTCGATGCTCATCCCGACGTCGTACTCGCTGGCCCCGGCGCCACCGTCGAGACAGCCTGCGACGGCGACCGTGGTGCCAGCCCCGACAGTCGCGAGGAACGTCCGGCGATGCATAGCTGACTCTCAGGATTGGACAGGTATATGGGTCGCGGTTTTTCTCATACTGTCGGACGTGACTCTGTGACACGTCAGGACAGGATATTTACGAGTATCGACCGTGATACTGATTGTTGTGATTATTTTTGGCACCACATCGCAATAGCGGCGGTTTCACGGCTCGAAACTGGCGTCTGACGAATATCCGGCGGTAAAGAGTCACAACAATCAGTATGAGACCCCTGATTTGTGTCGAGATGGCGTACCCGAATCACGTCAACTGGACCGTCAGAACTTCTAAGATGGTTCTGTTCCATCGGTGGGTATGGAACGCATCGTGACGGTGGTGCCCGAGGACGGGTTGCACGCACGCCCGGCTTCGAAGTTCGTCCAGACCGCCGGCGGGTTCGACGCGACGGTGACCGTCTCGCGGGCTGACGGGGACGGTTCGGAAGCCAGAGCGGACAGCATGCTCGCGGTGACTGGGCTCGGCGTGCGCGGTGGTAACGACGTGCGACTGGTCGCAGAGGGACCGGACGCCGAGGAGGCACTCGACGCGCTGGAGGGCATTCTCACAGCCCCCGCGGACGAACTCGAGGACGGGGACCCGTGAGCCCGTCGAGGAGCGCCAGCGATATGAAGCAGCCAGTTCGACCGTCGCCGGGGCGCTGGCAGAACAGCGAGAGGCGGTCGAGAGGCTGCTGGACGACCCGTCGGACCCGACCGGATGATAGTGATTGTTGTGACTCTTTACCGGGTCGACCGCACGCAGTCTCGCGGTCGATCCCGGAACGACTCACAGTAATCACTATCAGTCCAGTTTGCGGTACTCGCGGGCCTCTTCGGCCTTTTCGAGCACCGTCTCGACAGTGGTATCGCCGGACGCTGCGGCGACGGCGGCGTTGAGCGCGCCCTCCAGCAGCGGCGCGTCCGCGATGCGGGCGTCGATCTCGTCCTCGACGGCCTCGATTGCAATCTCCGCGTTCATGACCGCGCTGCCGAGGTCGACCAGGACCACCACGCCGTCGCCGTCGTCCGCCTCGCGTATCGCCGCCTTGATGTCGGGCGCGAGCGTCCCAATCCCGCCGTCCGGGCCGCCGCCGGCCGGGACGATTCCGGCGTCGCCGCCCATCTCGATGGCTACCTCGGCGACCCCGTCCGCGGCACGCTCGCTGTGAGAGACGACGACGATGCCGACCATCTACTCCTCCAGGTCCTCGTCGGGGATCGTCGGTGAGGTCGCGTCCCGGTCGACCTCGCCGTCGAGGTGCTCGGCGGCCACGTCGAGCAGTTCCTCCAGTATGAACAGCGTCGAGGTCGCGCCGGGATCCTGGTGGCCGACCGACCGCCACCCCAGGTAGGAGGCCCGCCCTTTCCTCGCCCGCAGCGGGACGGTGTAGTTGACGCCACGTTCGGCGGCGTCGACGGCCTTCGACAGCGCCGTCAGCGGCGGCAGGTCGTCCTCCTCGATCGACTTCCTGTAGGTGTGGACCGCCGGCACCAGCGCGTCGACCATCGTCTTGTCCCCGGGGCGCGCGTCGCCGCGGTCCTGGACCGTCTCCAGATACGTTTCGGCGAACTCGATCGTCGCCTCCTCTGTGAGGCCCTCGGCCAGCGCCGCGCTGGCTTTCATGATCGAGCCGCCGTACAGCGGTCCGGACGCGCCCCCGACCTCCGAGATCAGCGCCGTCCCGACGGTCTTGACCACGTCGG
Source organism: Halobacteriales archaeon SW_10_66_29 (assembly GCA_003022845.1). GTDB lineage: Archaea > Halobacteriota > Halobacteria > Halobacteriales > Haloarculaceae > Halovenus. The sequence continues at coordinate 7,542 of PXSF01000015.1, forward strand.
CCGGACTCGCGTCGGCCATGTCTTCGGTCTGGTCGCGTGCGGCGGCGAACCCACGTGACATGTTCGCGCCGTGGTCGGCGTCCCCGACCGCCGAGTCGAGGTCCGTCAGGTGGTCCGTTTCGGCGTCGATGCGGTCCGCGATAGCGTCGACGGCGTCCAGTACGGCTGCAGTCTGTTCGTGTTCGTCTACCATGTGATCGTCACCTGTCTGTCGTGCATTCGGTGGCTCGACACGGAACCGGACAGCGGTAGGCCGGTCACTCGGATACTGTCATCGCAGGCGTCTCCGCCGGCGCCGAGAGCAGTTCCTTGATCTCGTCGTCGACGGCACAGACCGTGATCGAACAGCCCATCATGTCCAGCGAGGTCATGTAGTCGCCGACCCACTGGTCCCAGACGTCGAGGTCGTGATCGTCCATCAGTTCCTGGAGCCGCCGGTTGACGACGTACAGCTCCGAGAGCGGCGTCCCCCCCATCCCGTTGACGATGGTGACGACCTCGGTGCCCGAATCGAGGTCCAGGTCCTCCAGGACCGCCTCGGTGAGGCGATCGGTGATCTCGTCTGCGGGCATGTGGTCGACCCGTTCGGTGCCCGGTTCGCCGTGGATCCCGATCCCGAGTTCGATCTCCTCCTCCCCGAGGTCGAACGTGGGTTCGCCCTTCTCGGGCGTGACACACGAGGTCAACGCCGTCCCCATCGTCCCGACGTTGTCGATGACCTTCTCGGCGACTCCGGCGACTTCCTCGAGATTACCGCCAGCCGCTGCTTTGGCGCCGGCGATCTTGTGCACGAGGATCGTCCCGCAAACGCCGCGGCGCCCGCTCGTGTAGAGTGAATCCTCGACGGCTACGTCGTCGTTGACGACGACCTGCTCGACGTCGGCGCCCTCCATACCAGCCATGTCCGCAGCCGTATCGAAGTTCATCACGTCGCCCTCGTAGTTCTTGACGACACAAAGGACGCCCTCTCCGCCGTCACACTCCTGTACCATCTCGCTCAACTGGTCCGCCGTCGGCGAGGTGAATATCTCGCCGGCCGCCGCCCCGTCTAACATTCCGTCGCCGACGAATCCCGCGTGGGTCGGTTCGTGACCGCTTCCACCGCCGGAAACGATTCCGACTTTGCCGTCGATCGGTGCCCCGTCCCGAACGATCACTTCGTTCCCGTCCAACCGGCGGAGGCTGTCGTGTGCTTCGACCATGCCGTCGAGCATCTCGTCGACGACGTCTTCAGGCTCGTTGATAAGTTTCTTCATGACCCGTGTTATTCATACGCACGATATAGTAAAAATCTACCTTTCCGGTTCCAGGTCCGCTGCGAGCCGTTTCCGATCGAATTCTAGCTCGATGACACCATCGGTGCGAAGGAAAACCGCATTTACCGATGCCCACGTATCACCGACCGTGCTCGGGGACAAACGCCAACCGACCGAACGTTCGGGCGAGGCTGCAACAGCATGAACCGCAACGACCGCGCTATCACCGGGTTCACGATGGCCGGCCACGGGATGGTTCACACCTACGAGCTCTCGGTCCCGATCCTGATGACGGTCTGGCTGGTGGAGTTCCCGGTGACGACGGCGACGCTCGGCACGGTCGTCGCCGTGGGGTACGGGCTGTTCGGCGTCGGCGCGCTCCCGGGGGGGTTGCTCGTCGACCGCTTCGGGTCCCGACGGCTGATCGTCGCCTCTCTGTTCGGGATGGGCGGCTCGTTTCTGCTCCTCGGGGTCGCCCCCGGGGTCGTCGGGATCACGATCGCGCTCGCAGTCTGGGGACTGGCCGCCAGCGTGTATCACCCGGCCGGGCTGACGCTGATCAGCAACGGCGTCGAACAGCGCGGCGTCGGCTTCGCCTACCACGGGATGGCCGGCAACGTCGGCATCGCATTCGGTCCGTTCGTGACCGCACTGTTGTTGCTGGTGTTCGACTGGCGCACCGCCGCGATGGTGCTGGCCCTGCCGGCGCTGCTGGCGGCGTTGATCGGCACGACCGTCGAGTTCGACGAAGCTGCTGCCGTCGAGACGGTCGCCGACGGCGGGGAGGCCCCCACGACGGACGTCACCTCGCTGCGGGAGTTCCGCTCGGCGTCCCGCGGGCTGTTCACGGCGGGCTTCCTGACCGTGTTCGTCCTGGTGCTGTTCAACGGGCTGTACTACCGCGGGATGGTCACGTTCCTGCCCGAACTGTTGAGCGACTTCCTCTCGCCGCTCGTGGCCGGGAATCCGGGCGAGGCCGTCGGCGTCGTCCCCGAGGGACCGGCAGCCGAGGAGTTCGACCTCTCGCGGTACCTGTACGCCGGGTTGCTGGCGGTCGGTATCGGCGGGCAGTACGTCGGCGGCCGGCTGACAGATGCGATCGAACCGGAGCAGGGGATGGCAGCCATGCTCGGCGCGCTGGTGGTGATTGCACTGCTGTTCGTCCCTGCCTCGGCGACGCTCCCGACCCTGCTGGCTGTCAGCGTCGCCCTCGGCTTCGCACTGTTCGCGATGCAACCGCTCAGCCAGGCGACCATCGCGAAGTACTCCCCGCCCGAACACCGGGGGCTCTCGTTCGGCTACACCTATCTCGCCATCTTCGGGATCGGCGCTCTCGGCGCCTCTCTGGCCGGCACTGCACTGGCGTACGGCTCTGCTGTCGCAGTCTTCCTGCTCCTGGCGGGCTTTGCGAGCGTTGCGCTGGCGCTCGCTCTCGTCCTGATCGTTCGGTACTGACTGACACGGAGAACTGGTTGAGCAATACGTACCGGATACCTGAGTTGTGTCTTCTGTCTACCGATCACTCTGTGATGGGAGTCAAAGCCCCCTTGGACATGGAAATCGAATGGCATGTTGACGAGCATGGACGATCACATGAACGAGGAGGGTGGTAACGGGCAGGAACCGAGCAGTACGGGACCGAGTCAACCGTCGGGACCGGACTCCACACTGTCACTGGACGAGACGCTCGAACTTCTCGCTGACCGGGAGCGGCGGGCGATACTCCGACACCTCACGGCCTGCAGCGACGACGTCACGACCTGCGACGACCTGGCCGACCAGCTCCATGCAGAGCGCGCCAGGCGCGAGGAGAGCAACCCCGACGAGGCTGCCGTGGAGTCCAGACTCCACCACGTCCACCTCCCGAAGCTGCGTGAGGCGGGGCTACTCGAGTACGACAGGCGGAACAAGCACGTCCGATACTGGGGGGACAGCCGCGTCGAGGACTGGCTCGGGGAGATTATGCGGCGCGAGGGGTCGGCGTAGTGATTCCCTGATAGTGATCGTTGTGACTCGTTACCGCCGGGTATTCGTCAGACGCCAGTTTCGGGCCGTGAAACCGCCGCTACTGCGATGTGGTGCCAAAAATACTCACAACAACCACTAT
>PXSF01000016.1 GCA_003022845.1 Halobacteriales archaeon SW_10_66_29
AGCCTGCGGCGAACCGTTCGACTCGGCCTTCATCGCTGCCGACACGTCGCTGGTTGGCCTGATGCTCGAGATGAAAGTGTTCAACGCCGAGAGCGCCGAGCACGCACAGCGCATCGCGAAAAGCGACATCGGTGGCGCGCTCCGGGACGTCCCGCTGAAGGTCATCGACACCGTCGAGTTCGACGACGACTCCGAGGGCAGCGACGAGTAACCGCCCGACTCCCCGCCCTGGGGAGGAGCCGACTGCTCCAGGAAACAAAAATCGACCCTGACAGTGTCGAGATGATTTACCTCGATTACTCGTGGCGGAGTGCCTCGATCGGGTCGACCTTGGCGCCGCGCCAGGCAGGGTACAGCCCCGACAGGACGCCGACGGTGACGCCGATGAAGACGGCGATGAGGATCCAGTCCGTCGGGAGCACCATCGGCCAGCCGATCACCGAGACGCCGAGGTAGCCGAACCCGAGGCCGACGAGCACGCCCAGCAGCGCACCGATCGCGCCGAGGATGACCGACTCGACGAGGAACAGCTGGATCACGTCGCGCTTGCGGGCGCCGACGGCCTTCATCACGCCGATGTCGCGGGTGCGCTCGGTGACGCTGACGATCATGATGTTCGCGATGCCGATCGAGCCCACCACAAGCGAGATACCCGCGATCCCGCCGATGAACACCGTGAGCTGGTCGACGATGTCGCCCACCTGGTCGATCGCGTCGTCGACAGTCTGCGCTTTGAGGACGTGCTCGTCTTCTTTGAGCTGTGCCGCGTCGGAATCACTCCGGAGGTACTCGAGGGTGTCTTGCTGTGCCTGGTCGAGCACCTCGGAGCTCTCGGCGGCGACGATCAGGTCGCGGTACGCACGCTCCTGGTTGCCGTCGGGCGTTTCGATGGTCGTCTCGTAGTTCGACAGCGACACGTAGCCGGCCGTCGGGACGAGGCTGTTGCCACCCGTGCTCGTGGGCTCGACGATGCCGACGACGGTGAACGTTCCGGACCCGGCGCCGTCGAAGCTGATCTCCACCTCGTCGCCGACAGAGAGGCCGCCTTCGACCAGATCGGTCGCCTCCTTGCTGAGGACGATCTCGTCCTCGGCGGCGAACGTGTCACCTTCGACCACGTCACCCTCGAGTCGCTCCGGCGTGGTCGCCTCGACCGCGAAGCCGCCCGTCCGCTGGTGGCCGTCGTGAGTGAGCTGGGCCACCGGGAATCTCGCACTCGGGGCGACGAACTCGACGGTGTCGATCGATTCGAGTGCCGCGACGTCGGAATCGGTGAAGAACTTCGCTCTCACGAACGGCGAGTCACCGAAGCCGCTGTCTGCCTGCTGGGTGTGGACCCACATCCCGGGCTCGTCGTTGCCCTCCTCGATCTCCTGGGCGATGTTCTGCTCGAACGCGCCGCCCAGCACCATGAACACGATCACGGAGCCGACGCCGATGATGATGCCCAGCGTCGTCAGCCCGGACCGCAGCTTGTGACCGGTGATCGCCCGCCAGCTGATCCGGAAGCTCTCGGTGACCTTCACTGTGATCCCCCCGTGTGGGCGCCCGAGTCGAGCTGTTCGATCTCCTGGATTTGCCCGTCGACGAGGTGGACGATCCGCTCGGCGTGCTCGGCGATGTGCCGCTCGTGGGTGACCATCAGGATCGTCCGGCCCGCTGCGTGCAGTTCCGCGAAGATGTCCATGATCTCAGCGCCGGTTCCGGTGTCGAGGTTCCCCGTGGGTTCGTCGGCGAGGACCAGCGACGGCTCGTTGACGAGCGCCCGGGCGATGGCGACCCGCTGGCGCTGGCCGCCCGACAGTTCCGGCGGCGCGTGATCCAGCCGGTCGCCCAGCCCGACCCGGGAGAGCAGCGTCTCGGCGCGCTCCCGGCGGTCGACGTCGACTGCGTCGTTGAACACCAGCGGGAGCGTGACGTTCTCGGCTGCCGTCAGGCGGGGCATCAGGTTGAACTGCTGGAAGATGAAGCCGAGTTCGGTGCCGCGCAGTTGCGCCCGCTCGCTGCCGGACAGCGCCGTCACGTTCCGGCCCTCGACGTGGACCGTTCCCTCGTCGGGGGTATCGAGGCAGCCGACCATGTTCATCAGCGTGCTCTTGCCCGATCCGCTGGGGCCCATCACCGCTGTGAACGACCCGTCCGGCAAGTCGAGCGAGACGCCGTCGAGCGCGTGAACCGGCTCGCCGAGGTAGTAGGTCCGCCTGACGTTCCCGAGCGACACCGTGGCGTTCCCCGCCTCCACGGACTCCACCACGGACCCTGTCGACGTCATCTCACTGACCCTCCATGCACCGGGCAGCGGTGCTGTCGCGTCTGCGGTACGTCACAATGCTATCATGTCTGCGGTACGTCACAATGCCATCGTGTCTGCGGTACGTCACGATGCTACTGCAACCGTGTGATCCGGCCATACGCAGTAGGTCATCCCCAACCCACCAGTGTTGGGGGGCTAACTATTGGAACCGGCCAGCATTTTCAGGTCTAGCTATCCAGATATCGAGCCATCGGCAGGGGTCAGCAGTCACCGAACAGAATCGTTTTTCCGGATACCGGTGGCTACAACGCCGGGCCGTATTGCCACAAGAGATTTATTCGTTTCCTACCGAAGGTCAGATATGAACAAGCACTTCGAAGACACGCGGTACTACCTGAAACGAGCGGGCGAAACGGCAAAAAAGGGGATTTCGGAGGAGCTGGAACCGGTGCGCGAGCGGGTCGACGACCTGACCGGCGAGGGGGAGGAGCCGGAGCCGGGGCGCGTCGAGCAGCTCCGCGAGGACCTCTCGGACATCCAGCAGCGCGCGGAAGGCGAAGCGAAAGAAGCCATCGGCGAGGCGCGCGAGCGCCTGGCGTCGGTCCGCGGGACGCCCGAGCAGTGAGAAGATAATTCTTAAGTCGGGCGCTGAAGTAAACCCGGGGTACGGGTTGGTGGTCTAGCCCGGTTATGACGCCGCCTTCACACGGCGGAGGCCGCAGGTTCGATTCCTGCCCAACCCATGCGTTCGCTTATCGTTCGTGAAGGAGGAAAGATCGATCGCTGCGTATCGATTCGTACTCTCCCGTCGCAATCGTCCCAGGCAGTCACCGGTCGGTGCTGGTCAGACCGTCGCGGTCGAGCGGCTACCAGCCGGGGACATCGTCGTCGAGTCGATGGCCGTCGAGCAAAAGACGCTCCGGGACCGGCCGCTGGAGTGACCCGATCGATTCGGTTCCGGGCCGGGCGAGCACAGCCCTATCCTCCCCGTACCCGTGGTATCTGGAGCTTAATTTTCCCCGTCCATCCCGTAGTCAGCATGTGCAGACAGGGACCCGCATCGGGATCGGCGTACTCGTCACGGCGTGTCTTTTCGCGCTGCTCATCTTTTTCGTCGGCATCGAGGAGTTCCTCGAGGCAGTGACGTCGATGGACCCCCAGTTGGCCGCCGCGGTCGTCTCGGCAATCGCGGTTCGACGGCTGTTCCACGGGCTGATCGTGTACGCCGCCTTCGCACGGTTCGAGGTCACCGTGTCCTACCTCCAGGCCGTCTTCATCTCGGCGAGCGTGTCGTTTGCGAAGAAGGCAACCCCGCTCGCCCAGTTGAGCGGGGAACCGATCGCCGCCGGCATCATTACCGACGCGATCGACGACACCTACGAGGACTCCCTGGCGGCGATCTCCGTCATCGAGACCGTCAAGTTCGTCCCGGCGATGACGGTGTTCGTCGTCGGTTCGACGTACTTCGTCGTCTTCCCGACGGTCATCCCGTCGTCGATCAAGCCGATCTTCGGCCTGTTCGGTGCAGTGCTGCTTCTCGTTCCGCTCGTCGGCATCGTCCTGTGGAGCTACAAAGACCGGGCGGAAGCAATCGCCACGGCGGCCGTCGTGGCGCTCGCGAACGCTGTCTCCGTCATTCCGCGAGTTCCCAGTCCGAACGAGGAGGACATCCGAAATCGTATCTCGGGGTTCTCCTCGCGGTTCGTCGATCTCACAACGAATCGGAGGCTGGTGGCCGAACTGTCGATCCTCACGTTCTGTACGCTGTTTCTCACGGTGTTGGCACTCTGGATTGCGCTCGGGGCGGTCGGCGTCGCAGTTCCGCTGCCGATCGTCCTGTTCGCCGTCCCGTTCAGCAAACTGGCCAGCGCCGTTCCCTCCCCCGGCGGCGTCGGCGGCGTCGAGGGCGTTCTCGTGATCTTCGTCACCTCGCTGACGGCACACCCGGTAGAGCAGGTAACCACCGGCGTCATCATCTCCAGCGGCGTCGCCTACTGGATGACGGCTCTCGTCGGCGGCCTGGGTATCGCGTTCGTCCTGCCGCTTTTGAGTTCTGGGTGAGATGAGAGAACTCAATTGCCAGTCATACTGGTGGCTGTAATTCGTTTACTCACCAGTCTCTGCTAGACAGCCAGACGTGACTCCGTCCAGTGCCAGGATAGTCCATCGGCTGTGTCATGGTCCGAACAACGGGAGTTGGGACGGCATGACGTAACTGAATCACGTCTGGCTGTCTATCTGCGGAGACAGACCCGTTCCGCCTGGATTCTCAATTCGAGTGTTCACGCACGTACAGCCACCAGTATCAGAACTCGCCGTTGACGATGTCGGCGACGCGCTGGCGGTCGAACAGTTCCTCCTCGACGCCGTACACCTGACTGGCCGCCCGCTCGGTGAGCACCATGTTCGTGATCGGGCCCTGGTACAGCGGCCCGCCGCGGTAGACGTCGCCGTTCCCCACCGCGGTGAGTTCGCTGGCGACGTTGTGGCTCTCCATGAACGACAGCACGGTGTCGCGGAACTCCGCCGCGGTCTTGGCCTCGTTGCCGCGGATCAGCAGCACGTCCGGGTCGATCTGTAGCAGGAGTTCGTAGTCGATCCGGGCGCGGCCGGCGTGGAAGTCCTCGACGTCCGTCGTCGCGAACGCGTCCTCGACGCCGAGGTCGCGCCACTGCTTGAAGCTGGTCCCCTCGTCGATGAGATACGGCGAGAACGCCTCGGGCGCCTCGGCGGGCTGGGGCCACATGATCGTCACCGACGGCCGCTCGTCTTCCGGCGGCACGATATCGGCGACGTTCGCCTGGAACTCCTCGTGCAGCGCCGCGAACGCCTTGTAGCGCTCCCGTTCCTGGAATAGCTCTGCCATATGCTCGAAGGCCTCGTACAGCGAGAGGTACTCGTAGTCGTGCCACTCGTACCCCCGCGAGAAGCTGCTGTTGCCGAAGAAGGGGGTCCCGGCGGACTCGATCCGGTCGATGTCGTTCTCGTCGATGCCGTCGCTGCGGCCGACCAGGAAGTTCGGGTCCATCACCAGCACGTCGACCTCCTCGCCCAGTGCGAGGAACTGTTCGGGGTCGAGTTTGCTCGTCCACAGCGATTCGACGGCGTCCCCGTCGACGCTCACGCCGGGGATCTCGTCGTACAGCTTTGTGTGGTAGCGCCCGGCCAGGTACACCGCCTCCGGCGGCGCCCGCCCGAGGGCGATCCCCATGTCCGCCCAGCTGCCGTTGTTCGCGGCCCACGCCTCCGGGACGGCGTCGAACTCGACGGTGCCCACCGGCTCCATCGTCACGGCGTAGCTCCCGTCGCCGGACTCGCCGTCGCTGCCGTTCTCCATTTCGTTGTCGTCGCCGTTTTCCATCCCGTCGTCGCCGTTTTCCATCCCGTTGTCGTCGGTACCGTTCTCGTCTGTCTCGCTGTTGCCGCCGTTGCCCGCGTCACCGTTTCCGGAGCCGTTGCCGCCGTCGCCCGTGTCACCGTTTCCCGAGCCGTTGCCCTCGTCCTCGCCACCGACACAGCCCGCCGCTGCGCCGGCCCCGACCAGTACGACACTCGTCTTCAGTAGCTGCCGCCTCGTCGGCGTGGAGTGTTGATCCATGTTTTAGGCTAACCTAAAAACTACAAAAGGGTTTCGAACCGCGGGTCCCGTCAGCCGCCGGAACGACTCTCCCGGCCGCGAGTCGGTTGTACGTCCGGCTGATGAGCGTGCGTCCCCGGGGGATTCCGTGGTCGTCGACGGAGTCCGACGTCGAACAGTCCCCGGTCGGATCGGAACGGTCGTGCGGTCGGTTCACTGCGCCGGGAACAACGCTTAAGCGTACAAACACGTATGTCCAGACAGATGCGCGACGACGACCTGGCACTGAACACGCGCGGGCCGGCCGACGAGCGGATCGAGCCGCCAGCGTCGTTCGTCGAGCAGGCGAACGTCTCGGGGGCGGACGTCGCTGAGTTCGAGCACCCCGAGGACTGGGACCGCGCCGCCGCGTTGCTGGAGTGGACGACGCCGTACGACGCGGTCTTCGACGAGGAGACGATGGAGTGGTTCCCGGGGGGTGGGCTCAACGCCACGGGTAGCTGTCTCGACAGGCACCTCGACCGCCGGAAGAACCAGCGGGCGCTCGTCTGGGAGGGACAGCGCGGCGAGACGCGGACGTACACCTACCTCGAACTGTACCGTGAGGTCAACGCCGTCGCCGCGGCGCTTCGCTCGCTCGGCGTCGGCGAGGACGACGTCGTGACGCTGCACCTGCCGGTGGTTCCCGAACTGCCGGTCGTGATGCTCGCCTGTGCCCGCATCGGCGCGCCACACGCGGTGGTGTTCGCGGGATACTCCGCGGACGCGCTGGCCGAGCGGATGAACACCGCCGGCTCGGCGGTGCTTTTCACCTGCGACGGGTACTACCGCCGCGGGGACGCCGTCTCCTCGCTCACCCGGACCGAGACCGCCTGCGTCGACGTCGAGGGCGACGTCACGACGGTCGTCGTCGACCGCCTCGGCAGCGACTACACGCTCGGCGACGAGGACTACCAGTACGGGGCGCTCCGGGACGCCCACGCGGGCGAGACGGTCGATCCAGTCGAACGCGCCGCGACCGACGACCTGTTTTACAGCTACACCTCCGGCACGACCGGCGCGCCAAAGCGCGTCACGCACACCACCGGCGGCTACCTCGCGTACGCGGCGTGGACGAGCCACGCGGTGCTGGACGTCAAACCGAGGGACACCTACTGGTGTACGGCCGACATCGGCTGGATCACGGGCCACTCCTACGTCGTCTACGGCCCGCTGGCGCTGGGGACGACGGTACTGCTCCAGGAGGGCGGCACCGACTTCCCCTCGCGGCGCACGCCCTGGGAACTGATCGAGCGCCACGCGGTCGACGTGTTCTACACCTCGCCGACGGCCATCCGGACGTTCATGAAGTGGGGCCCGGAGTACCCCGAGCGGTACGACCGCTCCAGCCTGCGCCTGCTGGGCACCGTTGGCGAGCCGATCAGCCCGCAGGCCTGGCAGTGGTTCTACGAGCACGTCGGCGGCGGCGACTGCCCGGTCGTCGACACCTGGTGGCAGACCGAGACGGGCGGCCACCTGCTGGCGACGCTGCCGGGGGTCCACGACATGAAGCCCGGGGCGGCGGGGATGGCGCTGCCCGGCGTCAGCGCGGCCGTCGTCGGCGAGGACGGCACGCCGGTCGGCCCGGGCAGGGGTGGCTACCTCGTGATCGACACGCCCTGGCCGGGGATGGCACGCGAACTCTCGACGGGCGAGCGCTGGGCCGGCCGCACCGAGGAGGAGGCGCCGCCGCTGTCGGCGTTCGAGTGGGCCTACCCCACCGGCGACGGTGCGTTCGTCGACGAGGACGGCTACGTCACGATCCTGGGCCGCGTCGACGACGTGCTGAACGTCTCCGGGCACCGCCTGGGGACGATGGAGATCGAGTCGGCGATCGCCAGCGTCGACGGCGTGGCCGAGGCTGCCGTCGTCGACGTCGACCACGGCGGCAGCCGCGGCCTGTTCGCGTACGTGAGTCCGACGGACAACAGCCCGGACGCCGACTCGCTGGCCGCGGCGATCGGCGCGGCCGTCGAGAACGCGATCGGCCGGTTCGCCCGCCCCGACGAGGTCGTCGTCACCGCCGAACTCCCGAAGACGAGCTCCGGCAAGATCGTCCGCCGCCTGCTCACCGACATCGCCAACGGCGAGGAGCCCGGCGACACCAGCGCGCTGCGCAACCCCGAGGTCGTCGGCGAGATCGAATCGTCGATCTTCGGGGACTAGGCTGGTTCCAGTTCGTCCGGGACGCGACCCGACATCGCGGCTCGATCCGCCCTGACTAGCCCTCGATCCGGTCGCACGCGCCCCACGGAATGTCCGATATTTCGGAGTGCTATACTACTCCGAAATACCACGGCCAGAATAGGCGGTTTCTCCACGGGACTGGACTCGCGTGAGTCACGTTCCGGAAACAAATCGACGGACAACTAGGGATTCGAGCGCTGTAACTCTCCAGCAGGACAGCCGAAACACGTATTGGCAAGGTTTCGCAATACTACGATATTCCGAAATGGCGACAGCACAGCCGCGGCTCACGGCGCGGGAGTACGAACGGTTCCGGCGGGCAACAGCGACCCACCGCGAGGAGCTCGTCGTCCGGCTCTGTGGCGAGGTCGGGCTGCGCGCGGCGGAGGTCGTCGCTGTCCGGCCGTCGGATTTCGACGACCGCCAGGGGAGCGACGGACGCTTCCTGGCTGTCGAAGAGACTGACGGCGACACCCGGACGGCGTACGTTCCCGAGCAGGTCGCACACGACGTCGAGCAGTACGTCCGGAGCAACGACCTCGGCGAGGAGGAGCTGCTCGTGGACGTGACGCCGCGGCGCGTCCAGATGCTGGTCGGCGAGATCGGGGCGCGCGCGGCGTCGGAAACTGGTCGGGCGGCGTTCGACGCGGTGACGCCCACGGCGCTGCGGCGGCAGTTCGGCCAGCGGCTGCTGGTCGAACACGGGGTCGACGCCCGCGTCGTGGCCGCCGTCGGCGGCTGGCAGGGCGTCGACGACCTGCTGGGGGAGCTGCGATCGCCGACACAGGAGGAGATCGCGACGGCGTTCGAACAGCTCGACGGGGGCACGACCGACGCCGGCCGGCTGTCGCGGCTCGTCGTGACGCTCGAATCGGTCGACGAGGCGCTGGTCAGCGCGCCGACGCGGACGGAGATCGACCGGGAGGTCTGCTCGCGGCTCACGGAGGTGTACCGGGCGGCCTGGGTCACGGACATCGAGCCCGACCGCGACCGGCTCACCGTGCGGGCCCACGCGGGCGAGAGCCCCGACCGGTTCGAGGGGTCCGCGAGCACGGAGCTCCTCCGGCGGGCCCGCCAGACCGGAAAGACGCTCGTCGCGCCCGACGAGCCGGGGCCCGCGAGCGACCGCGAGGGGCGAGGGCTGCTCGCCGCCACGCCGCTGGCCCACAGCGAGACGACCTACGGCGTCCTCGCGGTTCGGGCGGGGAGTCAGGGGGCGTTCGACCGGCCCGAGCGGACGGCCCTGGACGCGCTCGGCCGACGGGTCGCGTTCGCCATCACGGCCACCGAGCGGAAACTGCTGCTGCTGGGCGGGCAGGTGCTGGAGGTGCGCTTCCAGTACAGCGACGGGGCGGCGACGCTGGCCGGGCTCTCGGCGACGCTCGACTGCTCGCTTCACCTCGACGGCGTCGTGCCGGGAGAGGGCGGCTCGCTGGTCTGTTTCCTCGGCCTCCGGGAAACCAGCGCGGAGCGGGCGCTCGAAGCGGCGGCGGACGCCGACGGCGTCGACGACGTCCGGCTACTCAGACGGCACGACGACGGCGGCCTGCTCGAGGTCGTGCTCGACGCGGATTCGCCGCTGCTCGCACTGGCCCAGCGTGGCGGGACGATCACCGGGCTGCGCGTCGAGAACGGCGTGGCCACGCTAACCTGCGAGCTCGCGCCCGACACGGACGTCAGGGCCGTCCACGACGACCTCGGCCGGCAGTACCCCTCGCTGTCGCTGGCGAGCAAACGCGAGCGCCAGGCCGCACAGCAGCCGCGCAGCCTCCGGGGGACGCTCGACGACCGGCTCACCGACAAACAGCGCGCCGTCCTCCAGGGGGCGTACTACGCCGGCTACTTCGAGTGGCCCCGCGGCAGCACTGCCGAGGACCTCGCGGAGTCGATGGGTGTCTCCGCTCCGACGCTGCACAACCACCTCCGCAAAGCACAGCAGAAACTGCTCGACTCCCTGTTCGAGGAGGGCTAACGGTCAGGCCCGGGAGAGCGGAACCCGCAACGACGGTTCGCAGTCCGTCCGCCACGCCTCCGCGCGCTTGCATGCGGTCACTGCGAACTGTCGGGCATGCTCGAATCATGAGCATCATCGGAGTATGTAAGTAATTAGCATGCCGCTGCTTCGGGGGCACCGTCGCCGGCCGTTTCGGCCGGTTTCCCCGCCTCGACCGGCCGTCAGCGCGCGCCTATTTAAGCAATCCAGTATATTTCTCTCAGTATTGAGATGGTTTTTTTCGAGTTAGTAGTGAATGAATGAGGAATTGTGATAGTTAGGGTCCTCGCTTAAGACGGCTCTGTGTGCAGTGAGTCGCGTATGTCAGACGATACCGAGGTGCACCTCGAAGCACGACTCGCGGAACAGGACGAGTTCGAGCCCCCGGAATCGTTCGTCGAACAGGCCAACGTCACCGATCCCGGCATCGAGGATGAGTTCGAGGATAACTGGCCGGAGGCGTGGGAGCGTGCGGCTGATCTGTTGGACTGGGAGAGCGACTACGACGAGGTACTGGTCGACGACAACGAGCCGTTCTACGAGTGGTTCGTCGGCGGGGAGTTGAACGCGTCGGCGAACTGCCTGGATCGGCATCTCGCCGACCGCGGCGACGAGGCTGCCATCGAGTGGATCGGCGAACTCGGCGAGACGCGGACCTACACCTACGAGGAGTTGCATCGGGAGGTCAACGAGTTTGCCGCCGCGTTGCGCGAGCAGGGCGTCGCGGAGGACGACGTGGTGGCGATGTACATGCCGATGATTCCGGAGTTGCCGATCGCGATGCTCGCCTGCGCACGCATCGGCGCGCCACACGCCGTCGTCTTTGCGGGCTTTTCGGCGGACGCACTGGCCGAGCGGATGAACGCGTCCGATTCGGAGCACCTGGTGACCGTCGACGGGTACTACCGCCGTGGGGACCCGCTGGATCACCTCTCGAAAGCACGGGAGGGCCGCGAGCAAGTAGACGGGGACGTGACTACCGTCGTGGTCGACCGCCTGGGCGAGGAGTCGCCCGCGGACGTCGCTGGCGGCGAACACGTCTACGGCGACCTGGTCGAGGAGCATGCCGGTGCCACCGTTGAGCCTGTGACCCGGGATGCCGAGGACATGCTGTTTCTCATGTACACGTCCGGGACGACCGGGAAGCCAAAGGGCGTCAAGCACACCACCGGCGGGTATTCACGGGCCACTCCTACATCGTCTACGGGCCGCTGGCGCTTGGCACGACCTCGGTGATGTACGAAGGAACGCCGGACTATCCCGACAAGGATCGGCTCTGGGAGATCGTCGACGACTACGACGTCACGCAACTGTACACTGCCCCCACCGCAATCCGTGCGTTCATGAAGTGGGGGCCGGAGTACCCCGACCGGCACGATCTCTCCTCGCTGCGGTTGTTGGGCACCGTGGGCGAGCCGATCAATCCGCGGGCCTGGAAGTGGTACTACAGGCACATCGGCAACGAGGAGTGCCCGATCGTGGACACGTGGTGGCAGACCGAAACCGGCGGGATGATGATTACGACGCTGCCGGCGCTCAACACGATGAAACCCGGCTCGGCGGGGCCGCCGCTACCCGGCATCAGCGCCGACGTGATCGACCCCAGCGGCGATCCGGTCGAGGCCGGCCGCGCGGGCCACCTCGTCGTCAACAAGCCCTGGCCGGGGATGCTGCGCACCCTCTACAAGAACGACGAGCGGTTCATCAACGAGTACTGGGACGAGTACTCCAATCCCGAGCGCGACCAGTGGGTGTACTTCCCCGAGGACGGGGCGAAGATCGACGACGACGGCTACATCACGGTGCTGGGACGCGTCGACGACGTGTTGAACGTGTCGGGCCACCGGCTGGGGACGATGGAGATCGAGTCGGCGATCGTGGGTGTCGAGGGCGTCGCCGAGGCCGCTGTGGTGGGCGGCGACCACGAGATAAAAGGCGAAGCGGTCTACGCCTACGTGATCACCGAAGATGGCCAGGAGGAGAGCGAGGCGTTCCGCGAGGAGATCATCGCGGCGGTGGAGGATGCGATTGGGCCGATCGCGCGGCCCGAGCAGGTGATTTTCACGCCGGAACTGCCCAAGACCCGGTCGGGGAAGATCATGCGGCGGCTGTTAGAGGACATCGCCAACGGCGACGAACTGGGCAACACGAGCACGCTGCGCAACCCCGACGTGGTCCACGACATCCAGCAGAAAGTGAGCAGTGAGTAACACCTGCTACCAATGATCGACAACCACACAGACGACAATGGCACCGACCACGAAGTACCAGCGGGAGACGACGGAGCGACCGGCGGCGAGCCAGCGACGGACGGCGGCGAACCGGTGTCGGAGCGGGGCGAGACAGCGACGACCGGCGAGCTGTCCGACGCCGAACGGGAGGAGCAGATCGACTACCTCGACGTGGAGATCAACCTTCTGCGCCCGGCGACGCCGTTCATGCGGGACCACCTGAAGGTGATCTGGACGGGCGCGATCATCTGGACGTTAACCACGTTCGGCCCGATCACGCTGACGTGGCTGGCGCCGGAAGCGATGACGTCGACGATGCCGATCCTCGAGTTCCCGCTGCACTACTTCCTGATCGCGATCGGCAGCCCGGGAGCGGCGCTGTTGCTCTCGGTGTGGTACGCCCGCAAGCGCGATCAGATCGACAGGAAGTACGGCATCGAGCAGGGCGTGCCCAGCGAGCCGTATACAACCGAGACGGCCGACGAGGACGTCGCGGCGACTGACGGGGGTGTCCGTGAATGAGCGACGCGGCGCTGCTTGCGAGCGACCTGCTGTTGCAATCGGAGGGGCTGCTTCCGGAGGGGCTTGACATCTCGTTCAAGATCCTGCCGGCGATCATCGTCATCGCGATGATGGCGCTGTTCCTGGCAGTCGGGTTCGTGTTCAAAGTCGCCGACACCGACGACATGTGGGTCGCCGGCCGCTCGATCGGCAACATCGAGAACGGGATGGCGATCGGGGCGAACTGGATGTCGGCCGCCTCCTACCTCGGGATGGCCGCGTTGATCGCGACAACCGGCGTCTACGGGCTGGCGTTCGTCGTGGGCTGGACGACGAACTACTTCATCCTGCTGATCTTCATGGCCGCCCAGATGCGCCGGTTCGGGAAGTACACCGCGCCGGACTTCGTCGGCGACCGCTTCAACTCCGACACCGCGCGCGCCATCGCGGCAGTGACGACGTTCCTGATCGGCTTCGTCTACGCCATCGGGCAGGCCCGCGGGATGGGGCTGGTCGGCATGTACATGCTCGGCGACCTCTCGGGGCTCACCGGTGGGACGCTGTCCGCCTACCAGACGATGATGGTGCTGTTCATGGTCGTCACCGTCGGCTACCTGGCGCTGTCGGGGATGCTCGGCGCAACGAAGAACATGGCCTTGCAGTACATCATCCTCATCTCGGCGTTCCTGATCGGCCTGCTCGCGACCGGCTGGGCGGCGGGCTACTCGACGGTGTTACCCCAACTGGAGTACGGGCAGCTGATCAGCGACCTCGGCAACGAGTTCTCCGCGCCGTTCGAGGGCGGCAGCTACTATCTCTGGATCGCGACGGCGTTCTCGTTGATCTTCGGTACCTGCGGGCTCCCGCACGTGCTGGTGCGCTTCTACACCGTCGAGAACGAGCGGGTCGCCCGCTGGTCGTGTACCTGGGGGCTGTTTTTCATCTGCCTGCTGTACCTGAGCGCGCCGGCCTTCGCGGCGTTCGGTACGGCGCTGTACACCGAGAACGTGACGCCGACGTACGGCGACCCCGGGATGAGTAGTGCGGCCGGGGACGTGATCGTAGTGTTAGCATCACAGCTCGCAGGCTTGCCGACCTGGCTGGTCGGGTTCGTCGCCGCCGGCGGGATCGCCGCCGCCGTCGCGACGACCGCCGGCCTGTTCATCGCCGGCTCCTCGGCCATCTCCCACGACATCTACGCGAACATCATCAACGAGGACGCGACCCAGCGCCAGCAGGTGCTGGTCGGCCGCCTGAGCATCATCGCGCTGGGCACGATCACGACGCTCGCGGCGCTGGACCCGGGCCAGCCGATCGCCGCACTCGTCGGGTTCGCGTTCTCGCTAGCGGCAATCGTGCTGTTCCCGATGTTCTTCATCGGGCTCTGGTGGGAGAACGCCAACCGCCAGGGCGCGCTCGCGGGCATGACGCTCGGGCTCGTGCTGTGGTTCATCCCGATGATCAACGAGGGGAACTTCAACCTCGTCAACGGCGGCGAGGGGCTCGGCATCGAACTCCTCAGCACGTGGATGCCCGCGATCGGCTCGGCACTGATCGCGATGCCGCTGGTCATCGTCACGATGGTGTTCGTCTCGATCATCACCGACGAACCTCCGGAGAAGACCAAGATGATGGTCCGGCAGTGTCACAGCCCCGACCCGATGGCGCGGGACGCGACTGCCGCGGAGGTCGTCGAACGGAAGCTGGACGCTCGCGACGCCGCAACCGACGGCGGTGAACCGGCGACCGACGGCGGCGAACCGGTGACCGACGGCGGTGGGCCGCCTGTGGACAACCACCGGGAGGACACCTGATCATGTACGAACGCATCCTCGTCCCGACCGACGGCAGCGACGTCGCCCAGTCGGCCGTCGATCAGTCGCCGACACCGACGCGATCGCCTACAGCCTCGGCGCCGAACAGGTCGACCGGATCCGGCAGGGGAACTTCGCCGGGATGACCGAACTCCGCCGGAAGGCCGAGACGGCGACCGGCTACGTCGCCGAACTCGCCGAGGAGCAGGGGGTCGACGTCGTCGAGCACCACGCCGGGGGCCAGCCCCACGACATGATCGCTGACTACGCCGAGGACAACGACATCGACCTCGTGGTGATGGGCAGCCACGGCCGCGCGGGCGTCCGCCGGGCCCTGCTGGGGAGCGTCACCGAGCGGACGCTACGCTCGACGCACGTTCCCGTCCTCGTGGTGGACTACCGTAGCGCCGACGAGGAGTGACGGCACCCTACAGCCACTTCGCACGAATGCTTCACCGACCGCGACGCGACCGACCGGGAGCCGACCCGCAATGAGCCTCGACGACCGCCTCCGGCAGCACGTCCGCGAGCACAAGTCGGGGATGCTGTACGACCTGATGTTCGCCGTCGTCTGGGTCGCGCTCGTCGGGTTCCTGTTCGATTTCGTCTTCGTCGGCGCGCCGAGGTGGACGTTCTACATGTTCATGCTGGCCGGCATTCCCGCGTACTTCGGCTTCTTCTGGTCGCTCGAACTCGCCAGACAGGCGGAGTGATCACTCCGCCGACGCTTCGACGTACCGCTGGCGGAGCCGCACGCACAGCAGGCTCGCCAGGCCGAAGATGACCGGGAACCCGGGGAGGCCCACCGACCCCGGCCGTCAGCTCATCGTGTCGTCACAGAGTCACGTCCGGGTGTATAAGGCCCGGTTACGACCCGGACTTATTTGCCCCCGGGCAGCCTCACCGCAGATGTGCGGCTCCTCCAGATTACGATTCCCGCCGGCAAGCGGGAGACGCTACTCTCGACACTCGACGACGAGGGGATCGACTACCTCGTCTCCGATGAGACCAGCGGCCGGGAGTTCGACGCGATCGCGTACATTCCGCTGCCGACCAACGCCGTCGAGTCGGTGCTCGAACAGCTCCGGGAGGTCGGCCTGGACGAGGACGCCTACGTCGTGGTGCTGGACGCGAACACGGTCGTCTCGCGGCGGTTCACCAAGCTCCAAGAGGAGTACGACGAGGACCGGATCGCGCGCGACGAGCTCGTCGCGGCCGCGAGCGAACTGGTACCGTCGACCAACACGTACATCCTGATGACCATCGTGAGCGCGCTCATCGCCACCGCCGGGCTGTTGCTCGACTCGCCCGCGGTCGTCGTCGGCTCGATGGTGATCGCGCCGCTGGTCGGCCCGGCGATGTCGGCCAGCATCGGCACAGTCGTCAGCGAACAACGGATGTTCATCCGTGGCATCTATCTGCAGGTGATGGGCCTGCTGCTGGCCATCATCGCCGCGTTCGCGTTCGCCTTCGTCGTTCGAAACGTCAACCTGATTCCACCCATAACCGATATAACCACAGTCCCGGAGATCCGCGAACGGATCGCGCCGGATTTCCTCTCGCTGGTGATCGCGATCGGCGCCGGCGTCGCCGGGATCGTCAGCCTCACCACCGGCGTCTCGACGGCGCTGGTGGGTGTGATGATCGCCGTCGCGCTCATCCCGCCGGCCGCGACCGTCGGGATCGGCCTCGCGTGGGGCGCGCCGCTGGTCACGCTCGGCTCCGGCGTCCTGGTGCTGGTGAACGTGCTCTCGATCAACCTCGCCGCGATGGTGGTGCTGTGGTACAGCGGCTACCGGCCGCAACACTGGTTCAAAACGGGTCACGCCCGCCAAGCGATGCTCAAGCGCGCCGCCACGCTGCTGGTCGCAATCGTCGTCCTCTCGGCGTTCCTGGGTGGCGTCACACTCGACTCCTACCAGCGTGCGAACACCGACGAAGCCATCCAGGAGGAAATCCAGACCACCGTCGATCAGTTCGAGACGACACACGACATCGAACTGCTCAGCGTCGAGGTCTTATACTCCCGTGCGGTCCCGTTTCAGGATCCCGACCGGATCGTCGTCAGGATCGGTATCCCGCCCGGCGAGTCGCTGTCGGGGCTCGCGACGCTGATCCGCGAGCGCGTCGCCGCCGAAACCGGCCACAACGTCGACACCGAAGTCCGGTACGTCCAGACCGAACGGGGCTGATACGGTCGTTCGTGACTATTTTCGGGACTATCTCGTCATACCGGGCGTTTGACGAGCTCTGACGCACGAACTGTGACACCGTAGCGGTAACGGATCACGAGTTCGACTACGTAGCGGTCAGTTCGGGTACAGCCCGGAATGGTCGACTCCTAGAAATGTTCTTGACCCGGGGGAGAGCAACAGACACACATGGCCCAGCGCACACTCGCAGCCAGGGAGGGAGACCCGACCAGGGGAACCAGCGGGCGGACGGTCGAGAGGGAGCCGGCGATCTGTCCGCTCTGTGGGGTGGAGACGGCGGACGCCCGAGCGCTGTACACCCACCTGCAGACGGGACACCGCAAGAGCACGCTCGCGGGGATGGTGCTCCGAGGGTAATCGCCGACGACAGAGGAGTTCGTCCAGCCGCCGTCCTATCAGCGGGACACGGGACGATCACGAGTCGACCATTTAGTCAACTGAATGTTAGAAACTCCCATCTTCTGCTACAAACGTCCAGACAGACAGGTGAGATTTCCGCTGTTGAGCAGCGTTTCAGACGTCCAACAGGTACGAGTAATTTTATTATCTTGTAGTTTAGTAACGTATTATGGATTTTGTATTACCATTTTCGGACAGGAGCGCTGGTGGTCGGGGCACAAACAAACCGTCGCGGTTCAGGTACCGGAGAAGACACGATGAGTGACCTTCCACTCAGCCGACGGGCGTACGTACGGGCGCTGGCAGCACTGGGGGTCCTCGGTTCAGTGGCCGGGACAGCGGCCGGGGCAGACGGACAGGTTCGGGGGACACAGCGTGACGGCCTGACAGGGGGTGGTGACCGAGTCCTCGGGGCGAAACTGATCAATCTGGAGACGGGCGACGCGAGGGGGGTCAGCGACCTCTCGAAAGTGGATCGGGGCAGTCTCGATCCGGGCGAGTACGAGATCGTCGTGTTCACCCGCTCAGGGGAGGGTGTCTCCGAACGGCGACACCGGGTGAGCGTCAGCAGGGACGTCTCGACGGCGAGCACCCACCGCGAACTCCGGGTACTGGTTCCGGATGGCCCTCGTGGCTCGTATCCGACAGGCGAACCGGTGCCGATCTGGGCCGGTGTCGTCGACGGGGACGGGCGGCCCGTGGCGGGCGTCGACCTCGAGGTGAGCGTCGTCACAGATGGCAGCTCCGACGAGGTCGCTTCCTACGACGTGACGACAAACTCCGGTGGGAACGCCAGCGTCGAGTTCGTCCCGGACGAGCGGGGGTTGTACCGCGTCGAAGTCGACTCGGAGGAGGTGGACGGCTCCTCCCGGGACTCGTTCGACGTTGGGCCGACCACCTCCGTCCTGACGGATACGGGCGTCGCTGCACCGGGAACGGAGACGACGATCGGGATCTCCTCGCTGTTCAACGGCGGGGCCGAGGACGGCGCCAGCCGGACGGTGGAGATATCGGGACCGAGCGGTACCGGAACCGACACTGTCACGATCGACGGTGGAACGGCGTTGCTGGACGTCGAGTTACCCGCGGAGGGAACGTACGAGTACTCGCTGGATGGGGCGAGCAGTTCCACCTCGGCGACAGGGACGATCGAGGTCAACAGCCTCCGCCTGTGCCCGCCGGAGGATTCCTACTGGAATCAGTACGTAGGCGAACAGGGAACGTTCGCGGGGATCATCTTTGATGACGACGATCCCGCGGCCGACGAGGACGTAACGATCAGGTTCGTACTATGCGATCCCGCCCGGACTCGATGACTTCACGTTCGTGGATATCGAGATGCTGGTCAACGGCGAGGAGATACGGATTGCTCGGGACGTAACCTTCAGACGCATACCGGGGCAAGGGAGCGGGGCGGGGACGGAACTCGACATCACGTACGACACGTCGCGGACACGGGTGGGAGCCAGTGGCGTCGTCCCCGGAGCCGACGTCGAAGTCACGGCAACGCTCATGAACGAGGGCGAACCGGTGCCGAACACGGACGTCACACTCCGATACGGCTTCAAATTCTTCGACGGCGTCCCGCTCGGAGCGGCGGATCTCGTGACTGACGCCGACGGCGAGGCAACGACGACAGTCTCGGTCCCGGACGACGCGCCTGATGGCGAACGGTTCCGGGTGAGTGGCGAGGCTGAGGTCGGTGGTGAGACTGTGACAGACCGCCGAACGCGGCCGATCTACCACCTGAACAGCGGCTTGCCGGACGACTGGCTGGGCGGCAGCCTCGGGCCCGGCGGGAGCGCGGACGTGGAGTGGCGAGTAACTGACATGGCCACCGACGAGCCGGTCAGTGACGCGCGGACGGTCATGTTTTCACGGCGGAACGTCCTCGACGCTGAAGTGTTCGATGCGGCGTCGTTGACGACCGACACGAACGGAACGGCAGCCGGATCGCTGGACATTCCGGCCGACGCGACGTCGAGAGTGGCGATCAGTGACAGGTGGATGTACAGACGTGGCGTCGCGACCAGAACGATCGACTTCGACCCGCTGGACCTCCAGGTGAGCGTCGATCCGGAGGAGCCAGTCCCGGGCGAGACGATCACCGTCGAGTACGGGACGGGCGCTACCGCGGAGACCCGCGCCCGTATCGTCTTCCCCAAGCTCAGGGAGACGAACCAGGGAGTGGCGACCGAGGCCGACGGCGTCGAACTCGACGTGCCGTGGTGGCTCGACCCGGGAGACAGGGAGTACATCACGGTGCTCGCCGTGAGCGAAGACGGCCGCAAGTCCGAACAGACCATCGGGATCGACCTCGCCGAAGTACTCGCTCCAGGATTCACCTTCGAGCCACGCGTGCCCGACCCTGGCGAAGAAGTGACGTTCACCGACGGCACCCGAACCTCCGGGACCACGGTCGTCGACCGCGAGTGGGACCTCGATGGGGATGGCTCGACCGACGAGTCCGGCCAATTGGTCACGTACACGTACGACACCGCAGGGGCGTATCCCGTCTCGCTGACGGTCACCGACGACGCGGGCGACACTGTCACGCTGACCAGGGTCGTCCCCGTCGGTGTCGACGAGGAACTCGTGGCTGCTTTCGGATACCAGCCCGCCAACACGGTCGTCGAGGAGCCGGTCACGTTCACCGACCGGAGTTCGCCAGGCGATGCCGAGATCGTCTCACACGAGTGGGATCTCACCGGCGACGGGGCCGTCGACGCGACCGGTGAGACGGTGACACAGACGTACGACCAGCCGGGCGAGTACGACGTGACCCTGACCGTCACCGACGCCGACGGCGGGACTGACGAGATGACACAGACGTTGACTGTCACGCTGGAACCACCGGAGGCGTCGTTCTCGATCGATCCGGCGGACCCGGCAGTGGAGGAGACGGTCACGTTCACCGACGGGAGTTCACCGGGCGCGGCCGAGATCGTCTCCTACGAGTGGGATCTCACCGGCGACGGGGCCGTCGACGCGACCGGTGAGACGGTGACGCAGACGTACGACCAGCCGGGCGAGTACGACGTGACCCTGACCGTCACCGACGCAGAGGGACAGTCAGACACGGCCGCGGAGACGCTCACGGTTCGACCTGACGGGCCGCCAGCGCTGCCTGGCCAGGACAACCCACCCCGGGATCTGGACGGTGACGGACGCTTCGAGGACGTCACCGGCGAAGGGGAGTTCTCCATCCGTGACGTCCAGGTGTTCTTCGAGCACTACCAGTCCGACGTCGTGCAGAACAACGCCACCTTCTTCAACTTCGCCGAGGACGATCCGCCGGACGTCTCCATCGGGGACGTTCAGGCGCTGTTCCAGCTGTACCAGGAGCAGTGACCGCGGCCGCCCGATCGTCCCGCAGCTACCGGTCCTCGTCGATCGGCAGTTCGGGTTCGTAGCCGACGGCGTCGATGACGGCCGCCAGCACCGCGTCGACGTGCTCGCCAGTCTCGACGCTCATCTGGAACTCCGCGTCGTCGAACTCGCCGCGCTCGCCGTCGTCGAGGCGGTCGATCTTGTTGTACACCGAGAGCACGGGGACGTCGAACCGGGCGACGATGTCGTCCCGGAGCGCGCGCTGGGCGTCCAGGGGGTAGCCGCTGGCGCCGCTGGGGTCGAGGACCACGAGGACGGCGTCGGCGGCGTGTTCGAGCGCGCTGACGGCCTGTGACTCGATGTCGTTCCGTTCTTCCGGCGGGCGGTCGAGCAGCCCGGGCGTGTCGATCAGCTGGTAGCGGATGTGGTCGTGTTCGACGTGGCCGACGTGGATCTGCGTCGTCGTAAAGGGGTAGGTCGCCTCCTCGTTGCTCGCACGCGTGACGCGGTTCACGAACGAGGACTTGCCGACATTGGGGTAGCCTGCGACGACGATCGTCGGCTCGTTGGGCCGGATGTCCGGGAGATCGCGAAGCTGGTCGCGGGCCTCCGACACCGCCCGGAGGTCGTCGTCGATCTCCTCGACAACGTCGGCGAGGCGGGCGAACGCCTGCTTGCGGAGCTTGCGGGCCGTCTCCTCCTCGCCATGCAGCCGGCGCTCGTACTCCTGGCGGATGTCGGTCGCCTTCCGGCTCGCCCAGCCGACCTCGTTGAGGTGCTGGCGGAGGTCGTCCGCGCCCACGATCGCGTCCGCGAGGTTGTCGTAGAAGGGGTCCAGCGCGTCGAAGTCCGGCCACGCCGTGACGATGTTCTCCAGGTTGTCGGAGATGATGTTGGCTGCAGTCATGAGCATCGACTGCTGGGCGTCGACGCCGGACTTCGCCCGGCCCGCCCGCGCCGCCCGGGAGAACGCCTTGTCGATGAGTTCCTCGGCGTAGGGCGTCGTCGGCAGAGACTCGAATGGATGACTCATTGGCCTCCTGTAGACTGTGCGACCGTAAAAGGCCGTTCGTTGGACGGGCGACGCCGGTGCAGGCACGCCATATGTTAACTGCCGCCGGCGGCAGTACCTCCACAGTGACCGGCGCAGGGCCCGCAGAGCGACCGACGTCCAGCCGGGTGACGCTGGCGTCGAGAACGACTTCACGTTCGCGTTCAACGCCAGCGAGATCAGCGACGAGCGGAGCGTGCTGGACATCCGCATCAACTTCCGAGATGGTCGAGCAGCGCAGACACGACTTCGTCGGGCCGCTCGATGTGCGGCGAGTGGCCGGCCCCGTCGACGACCACTTCCCCGAAGTGGCCGCCTGCGTCGGCGTACGCCTCGAAGACGTCCCGGGTCTGGGTGACCATCGGCTGTGGCGGGTACTCGTTCTCGCCGGGCCAGCCGGGGAGTTCGCCGATCTTGCCGAGATAGCCCGCGTCGAAAAAGGAGCTGTCCGAGACGATCCGGTCCTCGGCGCCGCGCACCCACAGCAGCGGCGGCTTCGGGTCGATGTCGGCGATCCCGGTCAGATCGAGGTACTCCGGCGAGAGCGCGTTGTTGATGCCGCCGTCGCCCGGCGCGATCCCGGGCCAGTTGTCCGACTCTGTGGCGTTGCCCGGGTAGTAGTAGTCGCCGGTCTCGGTGTTCAGCAGGGCGTCGACGTAGACGTCCTCGATCTCGGGGTCGAGTTCCGTCCCCGGCGCGACGTAGAACGCCCGCATGACGTTGCGCGGCGAGGCCTCCGACTCGGTACTGGCGTCGCCGGCCTCCAGGCGCTCGATGAACTCGTCGTCGGCGAGGCCGGCGCCGGTGCCGGCGTAGTCGGGCTGGCAGGGCGTGCCGTCGCGGTGGGTGCCGCCGTAGCCGTACGGCGAGACGGGGTTGAACAGCGTCATCGAGGCGACCTCGTCGGGGTGCTCGATGGCGTAGCGCATCACGACGCCGCCGCCGGTCGACCAGCCGACGAAGTGCGGGGTGTCGACGTCGAGGTCCGTCACGAGCGCGCGGACGTCCTCCCAGAAGTCACGCATCCCTCGGGTGGCGTCGATGGGTTTGCGCTCGGAGTGGCCGTACCCCCGCAGATCCGGTGCGATGGCGCGGTACTCCTCGGGGAGATCAGCGAGGAACTCGGCGTAGAAGCGCGAGGAGGAGGCGTTGCCGTGGACGAACACGATCGGGTCGCCGTCGTCCGGCCCGGCCTCGATGAGGTGCGTTTCGAGACGCTCGGTCTCGACTGTCCGGGACTCGACACCGTCCGGTAGCGACGCCATGGCTGGCCTTACGTCGATTCGCGGAATAAAACTACCCCAGCGAGGGGGAGTCAGCTCCGGCGTCACCGCCGGTCGGCCAGTTCCTCGCGCAGGTCCGCCACCGTCACGTCTTTCATCGAGAGCAACACGAGCAGGTGGTAGACGATGTCGGCGGCAGTTTCTCAAGCACCGCGTTCTCGCCTTTCTCGTGGGTGAACAGCGACGCCGTGTACGAATCCTCCGGAAGCCGCTCCTTGCGGTCCTCGATCACTGCGAACAGTTCGTCGAGGAACTCGTCGGCGCTCGCGTCCCCCGCGTCCGGGTCGTCGGCAGTCGAGTCGTCAGCCATGCCCGACCCATCGCGTGCTGGTGCCTTCATAGTGATTGTTGGGACTCGTTACCGCCGAGGAGTCACAATTCGTGGGCTCCAGCCCGCGAACCAACCGTTCACACGCAGTATCACGCGGATAGCAAACGATCCGTTCTGTCCGAACCTCACACAGAAGATACGCTAGCCTTCACGTCGTCGAAGAAGGCGAGGTCGTGAATCCGGGAGTCGGGCGTCAGTTCGGGGTGGAACGCGGTGCCGATGACTGGCCCCTGTCGGACCGCCACCGGGTGGTCCTCCCAGGTCGCTAGCACCTCGACATCCTCGCCGACGGACCCGACGACCGGCGCGCGGATGAACACCGCCGGGAACGGGTCGTCGAGGCCGACGACGTCGAGTGGCGCCTCGAAGCTGTCCCGCTGGCGGCCGAAGGCGTTGCGCTCGACGGTCATATCCAGCAGGTCGAGCGTGTCCACGCGGTCGTCGTTGGCGTCCGTGCTGAGGAGAATCAGGCCCGCACAGGTCGCCAGCAGCGGCTTGCCGGCGGCGACGTGGGCCTCGATCTCGGGCGCGATGCCCTCGCGGTGGACCAGCCGCGAGATGGTCGTCGACTCGCCGCCCGGCAACAGCAGGGCGTCGCAGTCGGGCACCAGCCCCGACTCGCGGATCTCGACGACGCTGGTCTCGGTCCCGTGGGCGGCCCCCGCCCGCCCGATCGCCTCGGCGTGCTCGCTGACGTCACCCTGGACCGCGACCACGCCAGCCTGCAGTGTCATGTCCGCGGCTAGCCGCTACAACTGAAAAAACCACTCGATCCTCGCGCGCGCCTGGACGGACGTGGCGTGCGCCATCCGTGTGCCACCGTGCCACAAACCAGACCCGTCGAAAACCGGACAAACCTGCAGCGAGGTGGCGGAGGTCTACAGCGGGGAAGGGGCAAGTAGAAACTGCCTATCTGCTAGTCGTCTGCCGGTTTTTCGGATTTCTCGTCCAGATCGTTCTCTGCTGGTGGTGCTGTGTACAGCACGCCTCGGCTCGCACTGTGTCGTGTCATACCGCAGCAGTCCCGGTTCTCACTGATAAAGCCCACCCTAAGAGAGACTTAAGAGTAATAGGTGTATCGAGACGGCGGGTTATACTCGGCTGCAGGAGAACAACTGCGGGTAATACCCGGTCCGGACCGGGAGCCACGGAGGGCGCTCGGGAGCGCCAGGGTGTGCGGGGCCCCGAAGTCGATCGTACCCGAAACCTGACGAGCGAAACACACAAGACCGGCGAGAGCAATCGTTCGCGTATGACCAGTGAACAGTGGATCGCGATCTTTTTCACCGTCCTGATGATCGGATCCGCGATCGCGTTCGGCGCCGTCAGCCTCATCTGATAGTGATTATTGTGACTGTTTACCGGATCAACCGCATGCAGTCGTGCGGTCGATCCCGGAACGACTCACAATAATCACTATGATACGGTCGTTCGTGATTCGTTACCGCGACGGTGTCACAGTTCGTGCACCGCCCGGGGTTTCGCCGCCGTCGGACCCGGGTTCCCGGCGCCGTAGAGCGTTCCTAATCGGGGTCATCCGGTACCGAAAACTCTTTTCGTGAAATTCCCTTATTACGGTTCGATGACCCAACAACTGCCGGACGTGCAGGCGTCCAGTCCGGAGGTGTCGGTCGGCCTCAACCGGGTCGGCGTCACCGGCGTCGAGAAGCTCGTCAAAGTCGCCCGCCCCGACAAGCGGCCGCTCATTCTCATGGCCGAGTTCGAGGTGTTCGTCGACCTCCCCTCCTGGCGGAAGGGCGCGGACATGAGCCGCAACATGGAGGTCGTCGACGAGACGCTGGAGGCGGCGGTCAGCGAGCCGGCCTACCGCGTGGCTGACGTCTGCGGCGACGCCGCAGAGCGGCTGCTGGAGAAACACGAGTACACCACGAAAGCCGAAGTGCGCATGGAGGCGGAGTACATCATCCGCGAGCAGACCCCCGCCTCCGAGCGCCAGACGCAGAGTTCGGCGGACATCATCGCCGCCGCGACCGCGACCGACGAGGGCACCCGCGAGGAGATCGGCGTCACCGTCACCGGGATGACCGTCTGCCCCTGCTCGCAGGGGATGTCGACCAGCCGTGCCCGCGAAACCCTCCGGGGACTGGACGTCGAGGACGAGGTTATCGACGAGTTCCTGACCGAAGTGCCACAGCCGGGCCACTCCCAGCGGGGCCACGCGACCGTCACGATCGAGAGCAACGGCGCGCCCGAGGTGAACTTCTTCGACCTCATCGACATCGCCCGCGACGCGATGAGCGCGCGCATCTACAACCTCGCCAAACGCCCCGACGAGGACCACATGACCGTCGAGGCCCACCGCGACGCCAAGTTCGTCGAGGACTGCGTCCGCGCGATGGCCGAGGGCGTCGTCGACCAGTACCCCGATCTCCCGGACGACGCCATCGTGACGATGAAACAGTCAAACGACGAATCGATCCACCAGCACAACGCTCACGCCGAGCGCGTCGCCGAATACGGACAGTTGAAAGCCGAGTTGAACGGTGACGGCTCGAACTGATCGGCTCCGGGGAGTACCCCCCGCGTCCGATCGGGGTCCGCGGTGGGCACCTCCTTCTCAAGTCTGCGGACACGATCTACGGCGTTCCGACTGGATGAGGATGTCTACGAGCGGCTCAAGTCCGAAAAGCGGGACGACGAGACGTTTTCGGAGGTCGTCAATCGGCTCATAGGTGACTGGTCGCTGCTCGATCTGGCTGGAACTGCGACCGAAGCGGAGACAGCCCGCCACAGAGAGATCCTCGAAGCAGCCGAACAGAACGCAACGCAGGACCGCGAGGGGCTGCTGGAGTAGTTCGGGATCGAGCGGGAGTGATCCTGGACACCGATTTTCTGATCTCGCTCAGGGACGGGGACGACGGTGCAGTTGAACTCGCAGCTGAACTCGAACAGTCGGCAGTCCCCCGACGTATTCCGAGCATCGTCCTCGCTGTGCCATAGCCAGTCAGTATTTGCCGCTCCAGTCAAAGGGGCGCGTATGGAAACTGCAGTCGTCTGGTTCCGCGACGACCTCCGGGTCGACGACAACCCGACGCTGGCCGACGCCGTCGCGGCGGCCGGGGAAGTCGTCCCACTGTACGTGTTCGACCCCCGCACTCGTGGCGAGACGCGCTACGGCACCGAGAAGCGCGGCACCCACCGCACCCGGTTTCGCCTGGAGAGCGTCGCCGACCTGCGTGCGTCGCTTCGCGAGCGCGGCGGGGAGTTGTTTGTCCGCGAGGGTCGCGTCGAGGACGTCGTTCCCGCAGTCGCGGGCGCGGTCGGCGCTGACGCCGTGTTCGCACAGACGAAGCCCGCCACGGAGGAACTGGAAGCCGAGTACGGCGTTCGAGATGCGCTCCCCGATAGCGTCGATTTCCGCCGCCGGTGGACCCACACGCTGTACCACGTCAACGACCTGCCGACCCGCTACGACCAGATCGACGATACGTTCACGCCCTGGCGCAAGGAGGTGGAGGACGGCGCCGCGGTGCGCGATCCCGTCCCCGCGCCCGACAGCGTTCCGTCGCCGGCGACGCTACAGGCGGAATCCGCCGATTCGCCGGTCGCAGACGTTGCTGGCGATCCCGGCGACATCCCGACGCTCGCCGACTTGGGGTACGAGGAGGACCAGAAACGGGCTGCTCGGCGCGGACTACTCCTCGAAGGTCTCGCCCTGGCTGGCCGCGGGCTGTCTCTCGCCGCGGTGGCTCCACCGCGAGGTGCAGCGCTACGAGGAGCGACGCGTCGCCAACGATGACACCTACTGGCTGGTGTTCGAACTCGCCTGGCGGGACTTCTTCCAGTTCCAGTTTCTCAAACACGGCGCCGACTTCTTCGCGCCGAACGGGATCCGGGACGTCGAGAAACGCTGGGACCGCGACCGCGCGGCGTTTTGCCGGTGGGCGGACGGCGAGACGGGCATCCCGTTCGTCGACGCGAACATGCGGGAGCTGAACCGGACGGGCTACATGTCCAACCGCGGCCGCCAGAACGTCGCTTCCTTCCTCGCAGACGCGCTGGGGATCGACTGGCGGTGGGGGGCAGCGTACTTCGAACAGCGGCTGGTCGACTACGACGTGGCCTCGAACTGGGGCAACTGGGCGTACCAGGCCGGGGTCGGCAACGACTCGCGTGACAACCACTTCGACGTCCTCTCGCAGGCCGAGTACTACGACGACGATGCCGCGTACGTCCGGACGTGGCTGCCGGCACTCGACGACCTGCCGCCCCAGTACGCTCACCGACCCTGGCGGATGGACGACGACGAACAGGCCCGCTACGGCGTCGACCTCGGCGTCGACTACCCCGAACCGATGCTCGACATTGAGGCGCGGTACGCGGAACTGCGGAATCAGTGAGCTGGAGGGTGCAGCCGGGATGTTCAGGATCGCGTGTGAACTACCCTTGCCTACTCGCCGCCGTTGGCGGCTCCGTGAGGCAGGGGCTTCCTGGTTCAACGACGCGCTTTGCAGACACAACCACAGTGTCCACAGGGAGCGCAGTCTCCACAGGCGTACCTTCGGAGTGACCCACTCCTAGTTTGGCGAGTCCGCGAAGAAGAATGTTCCATGCCGCGTTTGCATCCCTGTCCGCCTCGAAGCCGCAGGCAGGGCAGGAATGTTCACGCACCCAGAGCGGTTTGTCTGTTTCCACGCCACAGGACGCACACTCTTTGGTGGTGCCATTTGGGTCAACCTTCACAAAGTGCGCTCCTTCGCGTTTGCACTTGTGTTCGAGCATCAAGGTGAATGTATTCCATGCGGCTGAGGCCGTGTTACGGCTGTTGCCCGGCGATTCCAGCATCCCTTTCACGTCGAGGTCTTCGACGGCCACGAGGTCGTACTCCTGAGCGTAGTAGTTCGAGAGTTTGTGCAGGAAGTCACGCCGCTTGCGCTTGATGTCGAGATGACACTCGGCAACTGTCTGCCGCTGTTTTTCCCAGTTGTTCGACCCATGCTCTTTGCGCGAGAGGTTCCGTTGCTCTCGTTCGAGCCTGTCGCGTTCGTCCGCGAGGTCGAGTGAACCAACTGCTGTGCCGTCAGTATCGTGGGTATACTTCAGAATACCCACGTCGATGCCAATCATATCGTCGGCGTCAATATCCTCTATC
Source organism: Halobacteriales archaeon SW_10_66_29 (assembly GCA_003022845.1). Taxonomy (GTDB): domain Archaea; phylum Halobacteriota; class Halobacteria; order Halobacteriales; family Haloarculaceae; genus Halovenus. The sequence goes on from PXSF01000016.1 coordinate 28,317, forward strand.
GACGGTTTGAGTGGTTCCTCTTTGTCGTCAACAGCGAAGGAGGCGTACCACTCGCCAGTCGGTTCTTTCTTGAGTGTGACTTCTTTGACCTTTTCATCGTCGGGGATTTGTCGGTGGCACTCAATGGGAATATCCGCAAGTTTCGACAGCGAGAGCACAGTCTGACCGTTCTTGTTGTCGAACTCGAAGCCAGACTGGACGTAGGTGAAACTGCGGAACTCTCTGGGCGCTTTCCAGTTGAGGCTCCCGACGTTGTAGCCCTTGTCTTTCAGTTCAGACAGTGCCGTGATACTGTCTTCAATCCGCATGACTGCGGCCTGTGCAACTGTCGAGTACAGGTCATTCAATTCGTCCCACCAGTCTTTGAGGTCGGTGAGTTGGTCACGGACTTGTCGCACTCGTTGATTGAGTGTTCCGGCTGATTCGGGAATCTCGTTAAACTCACCGAGCGCGTGGTTGTAGAGTTGCCTACAAGTGTCCCGGTGGTAATCCAACAGCTCGCGCTGTTCGGCGGTTGGCTTGAGCCGGAACCTGTAGGCGTAATGCATTAGCTATGGCTCACGTTGTTCGATAAGCTCATCCAGTTTCTCTTGGACGAACGAGGAGAGGTTCAAGTGGTTCTCCTCGACCCACTCGGCTTGATCTTCACGGATTGTAATATTCTTCCGCTCCACAGTGTGTGTTATGCGCGTTATATGTATAAACGTATCGGTTCGTGGGCCTGTGAGCCAGCAACAGGAAAGTGCAAAAGAGACAAAGACGGCGCTGTATCCCCTCCCTACTGCGCTCCTCGGTCGCTCCGCTCCCTGCGTTGCTCCTTGAGGAAGGGGGGCTTAGCGCCTGCTATTAGCTAAAAAAGAGAGCCTGAACCGAGTCTCGTGAATTCGACCCGTGGTCAGTAGAGGGTACGCACGTCCCGCGAGAAGTGGGAACCTCTATGAAGTCTATCAGAAAGCCGGTAAACCATGCAGAGGGTGTATGCAGCAGGAAACACAACTTATCGTCAGTAGGTCTGGATGTGGGCGACAGTGTCCTCATACTCACTCCCGTCTAAATCCTGCAAGAGATTCCCATCGGCGGTGTAGGCTGTCGCATCCCGTTCGACGGCGAGCGCGACGTAGGCAGCGTCGTAGGCCGTGATGTCAACGGTGTTCGTGATCTCCGCGATGGGGCCGACTGACCCGAACGAGACGAGTTCGATACCGTAGTTGTCGATCGAGTTTGTAGCCTCCTGGAGTCGTTCGCCATCGTAGTAGCCGCTGTAGTTGAGTGCATTGACCGCCTCGAAGGGCATGAGAGCCGGTGCGCACAGGTCGTGTTTGCCGTTGAGGAAATCGTCACGAAGTGCTCGGGCCTGTTCGTGATGCTGCTCGGGAATGTACCACTTGACGACAGTGCTGGTGTCGATGACGATGTCGGCCATCAGGGTCGCTCCTCGCTGTATCGGGTATCACGGAACTCCCGAATCTGTTCTGCTGTGTTCGTCGTCGCCGCCTCGTCGGCATCGATGGCACTGCTCAGTCGCTCGCTGGTCGCAACTGCGTGGGCGACATTCCGTGATTCCAGACTGTGTAGTTCCTCCTTGATGTGGTCACGGAGCACTGCACTCCAGTTTATTTCGTCGTGTTCTTCCATCCGTGCTTTCACTTCGTCGGGGACACGGAAACTGACACTTCCCATGGTGTATTACATGCACTACTGTAGCATAAGTCCTACGCCGCGTCCTGAGCTGGCTCTAACCACAAACTCCGTCAGCCGACAGGCCGGCGACGGCGTACCGAGCCATGGTGAACACATCCCGAGGTCAACCTCCAGGCCATTCTCCTCTATCGCCTATAAAGAGACTGTCACTCAGAGTGTCGTAGAGACATGACCCTCTGTACCACCCAATTCAACTGCGTAATCTACATACGGCCCGTACAGGACCCGCGCACTCCATCCTGCATCCCAGAAGAAATACCAGATTCATCTGTCGTTTTCTGCACCAGTCGGTTCACATCTTCACTGACCGGCTGTGAATGGTTCTACGACACGCTGGTCACAGCAATCACTATCAGTGGAAGCGTTTCTCCGAGCAGCGCCGCTGCAACCGTAGAGAGATTTTCTCACCGCCATTCGCGGACGTGATCGCTCGTCTCGATCTGGATGTCCAGCTTCTCGGTCGTCCGGATCCACGCGAGGTAGTCGCGCAGTCGGTCGGCATCCCGGAGAGTGTCGACGGTGTCGTAGTCCTCGCGGAGTTCCTCGTTCGTGAACAGCGCGTGGATTTGCTTGTGGCAGGGCCGGCAGAGGTCGACCGTCGGGCTCTCGGCGCGGCGCTCGGGCCGGAGGTGGTGCTCCTGGATCACCTGTGGATCGTCGATCCGCTCGTCGGGGATCGAGCGCCGGCAGAGCGCACACGTCGTGGGCATGCGTCGAATCGGGTGTCAGCCTCGGATGGCACGTCGAGGGCGCTACAACCGAAGGACGTCGGACTCCGCCCAGAGCGGGTCGAACGTCTCCTGGACGTTGGTCGCGAACTCGGTGTCCTTGAGGTTGATCAGCGCGAACAGTTCGCGGGCGTCAAGCGGGTGGGGGACCTCGATGCAGACCTCGTGGTGGTCGAGCAGTTCGAAGGTGGTCGACACCTGCTCGTTCGTGCGGACCTCGAAGCGCTCGTGGTTCTGGAGGTGGTACCGGTAGCGCCGGCCGATGCTCTCCGGCAGGCGGTCGACGACCTCCGGATGGAGCAGGACGGAGATGGTGACGCCGCGCTCCAGCGCCTCCTCGAGTTCGTCACCGATCCGCTCGCCCGCCGCCTCCAGGTCGACCGTCGAGGTGGCGCCCGAGCCGACGAACACGATCTCGTCGTTGGCGGCGGTGATCCGCTCGGCGAGCAGGTCGACGGCCTCCTCGTCGCCCAGCGCGGCGGTCCAGAACGGCTCCTCGACGGGCTCGGCGATCTCCAGCTGTTGTTCGAGTTCCTCGGCGATCTCCTCGTACTGAGTGATCTTCTCCTCCAGCTCCTCGCGCTTGTCCGCGAGCAGCCGATCGAGCGCTGTCTCGGGCTCGACGGCGACGTACTTTTTTGGCCGGCTGGCCGCCTGGCTCCTGACGAGGTTTTTCGTCTCCAGGCTGTTCAGCACGTCGTAGATCCGACCCATCGGGACGTCGCTCGCCCGTGACAGCTCCTTCGCCGTCGTCGCGCCGGTCTGGAGCAACGAGCGGTACGCCCGCGACTCGTACTCCGAGAGACCGAGATCCCTGAGACTGGCCATCACCCGTACCGTCTCGTTGCCCGCGTATAAACTCACCGGGTGTTTATTGGAGCGCCAGTCGAGCGGTGGTCGGCGACAGTGAAATCGGGGGACGTGACGGGGACGGTTGCCGAGCGTCGTCCGCCGATCGCCGGCCCAGCAACGCAATCGGGTGGGCGTTGTCTTCGACAGATGGGTGGGATCCTCCGCGACCGGGCCGGGCTCGCCGTCGCGGATCGCCCGTTTTTAGTGGTCCTCGGCTAGCGTTCCAGTAACGCGCTTCCCTGACGGGTGGGAAGCGACGGGAGCTGACCATGTTAGGGAAGGGACTCGACAGACTCGTCGGGGTCGTCATGGACCACAATCGGATCGTCGTGGTGGTGCTGTTGCTGCTGACTGCCGGGATCGCGATGGGCGCGACGGAGCTGAACACCAACCCCGACACGGACGACTCGGACGCGCTCGGCGACACGGAGGTCGCACAGAAGCAGGCGTACATCGAGGACCGGTACGCCGCCGACGGCCGCGGGGAGGAGGTCCAGCTGAACGAGAGCGAGCGACTTGCCCGCACCCGCTCGAAGACGGTGTACGTCCACGAACCCGGAGGGAACGTCCTCTCGAAAGCGTCGTTACTCCGGACGTTGCGGTTCCAGCGAACGCTTCGGGACGACCCCGCGGTCGGTGACCTGCTCGACGGCCGCGGGCGGATCGACGGCGTCGCAACGCTCATCAGCAGCCGGGTTGCCGGCGACGGGAACGCGACGCTCGACGCGCGGATCGATGCCCTGGACGAAACGCCCGCGTCGGAGGTCGAGCTGCTGGTCAGCGAGACGCTGGCCGACGAGTCCGTCGCGACCGCGTACATGCCCGACGACTACGAGCCGGGCGCGACGACGGCCGAGAGCCGCCGGATCGAGGTCCGACTGGCGGCTGACGGCGACACCGAGCTGGCGGCCGCGCGGCCACAGCTCCAGCGGGCCGACCAGCGGGTGTACCGCAACGCCCGCGCCGTCACGGGGTCGGACTACTTCACGCTGGACAGCCACGCGTTCGACCGGGCGAGCACCCAGCAGACGAACAACACCTTCCAGCTGATCGTCCCGATCGCGCTGGCGATCATCCTCGCGGTGCTGGCGTTCGTCTACCGCGACCTGGTCGACATCCTGGTCGGGTTCACCGGCGTCGTCGTCTCGGTGCTGTGGATGTTCGGCATCCTCGGCTGGCTGCAGGTGCCGGCGAACGCCGCGATCATCGTCGGCCCCGTCCTGATCGTCGGGCTCAGCGTCGACTACGGGCTGCACGTGTTCATGCGCTACCGCGAACAGCGCCAGGCGGCCACCACCGAGCGCGGCGTCGCGAGCACACACGACGACGGTATCCGCCCCTCGATGTTCCGCTCGCTGCGCAACGTCGCCGTTGCGCTCGCCCTGGTGACAGTGACGACCGCCGTCGGCTTCGCCGCCAACCTCACGAACGACTTCTCGGCGATCCGCGGGCTGGCGGTCGGCATCTCCGTCGGCGTCGTCGGCTCGTTCGTCGTCTTCGTGACGCTCGTGCCGGCGCTGAAGATCGGGATCGACGGCCTCCTCGAGCGGCTCGGGCTGGATCGCAGCAAGCGACCGCTGGGCGACGGCCGCGTTATCCGGCCGCTGCTGCTCGGCGGCGTCGGCCTCGCGCGCCGGGCGGCCCCGGCCGTGCTCGTGCTCGCGCTCGTGGTCGGGACGGTCGGCGCCGGCGCCTGGTTCAGCCTCGACCGCCAGGGGATCCAACAGCAGCAGGGCGAGGTTGCCGAGTGGAAACAGGACCTCCCGGACCCGATCGGCTGGGACCGGCCCGACGCCTACCGCCACTCCGACTTCGTCGACGAGGCGTACCGCTCGGACCGCTTCAGCGACTACGATCGCTCGCAAATCCTCGTCCAGGGTCCCGTGACCGACCCCGGGACGCTCGACCAGCTCGCGGCGGCCGAGTCACAGCTGCGCGAGTCCGAGGTGTTCTACCGCGCCGGGGACCGCCGCTCGATCGCCTCGCCGCTAGCGGCGATCGAGGAGCTGGCCGCACGCGACGAGCGGGCCGCGGCCCGCCTCGACAAAGCCGACACCGACGGCGACGGCATCCCCGACCGGAACCTCGACGCGGTGTACGACGCGCTGTACGAGGTCGCGCCCGAGCAGGCCAGCAACGTCATCGAGCGGACCGACGGCGGCGAGTACGCCTCCCTCCGGATGATCGTGCTGGTCAAAGAGGACGCGACGCTCGACGAGCGCGCGACGGCGATGCAGGCCGCAGCCGACCGGATCGAGGCGGACAGCGACCTGACGGCGACCGCCGTCGGCCGCGGAACGATCGTCGAGGCCGAGTCGATCCAGACCGCAAAGAGCATCCTCGAAACGCTGCTGATCGCCCTGGTCGCCGTGTTCGTGATGCTCATGATCGTCTACCGGGTCGCGGAGGGCAGCGCCTCGCTGGGCGCCGTGACCGTCCTCCCGATCGTGCTCGTCACCGCGCTGCTCGTCGGATCGATGTTCCTCCTCGACATCCCGCTGACGTTCGTCACCGCACTCCTGGTAAGCCTCGTCGTCGGTCTGGGGATCGACTACAGCATCCACATCAGCGACCGGTTCGCACAGGAACTGGACGACGGCACCGACCCCCACGCCGCGCTGGAGCGGGCCGTCACGGGCACCGGCGGCGCGCTGCTGGGCAGCACGCTCACCTCCGCGGGGGCGTTCACCGCCATCCTGCTGCACCCGAACCCCCAGATCCGCAGCTTCGGGACGCTGGTCGTGCTCGCGCTCACCCTGTCATTCCTGGTCAGCGTCTACGTCCTCCCGAGCATCCTCCTGCTGTGGCACCGTCACGTCCGCGATGCCTCGGCCGCCATCGAGTCGCGGCTGCCCGACGCGGTCACCTCCGACTGACCGGCGCCCCGGCAGCGCCGAGCGGCGGGATCACTCCCCGCTCGTCAGCAGCGTTTCGAGCGCGGCCGGCGAGTCGGCACGACCCTCCTCGACGCCGTCGGCGACGACGCGCGCTTCGCCGCGAGCGAGGTCGCCCTCCTCCCCGTCGGGTGCGTGGCCGGCAGTCGCCGCCGTGTCGTGATCGCTCGCCACCAGCGGCGCGACGACCGTCTCGTGGTCGGCCAGGCGGAGCGCGGCGCGGTGGAGGTCGCTGCCCGGCTCGGTCGCGACCTGGATGCACCGCGGGTCCCGCAGGCGGGCGGCGACCGTCGCGTAGCCCGCCACCTCGACGCCCATCCGCTCGCCCGCGCCGGCGAACGCCTCGACAGCCTGGCGGGCCGCTCGTCGGTAGCGGTCGTCGCCGGTGAGCAGCGCCAGATCGAGCAGCGCGTCGGCAGCCTCGACGGCCGAATCCAGCGGATAGAGTGGGCGGTCGAGGAGCCCGGGGCCCTCGGCAGGCCCGTCGCGGAACGCCCCCTCGCCGGTCTGGAGCTGTTCGACCGTCCAGTCGGCGACGGCGACGGCGGGGCCGGGTTCGCCCAGCACCGCCCAGGAGGTCGTGAGCCCGGCGAGCAGGCGGGCCTGATCGAGCAACAGACCGGACTCGCCGCTATCGTCGCCGTCGCGGTAGTGGGTGACCTCGCCACCGTCGACGAGCGTCTCGCAGACGTGCTCGCGGGCCTGGCGGGCGTATCGCGTCGCGTCGGCGTCGTCGGTGTAGGCGACGTACCGCAGCAGGGCGTCGACGGCCAGCCCGTTGCGGTCCGCGAGGACGGTGTCGTCGACGCTCGGCGGGTCGGCGTCCTCGCGGTCGGCGGGTTCGAGGGTGAAGTACGATTCGTCGCCGCCCTGGCTGGCGCCGACGGCGTCGCCGGTCCACAGCGTCGTGGTCAGGAACTCGACGCCGCGTTCGGCGGCCTCCCGGTAGGACTCCTCGCCGGTGTAGCGGTAGCCGTGGGCGAACGCCCGCACGAGGGCGGCGTTCTCGTCGGCGAGTTTCTCCCGGCGGGCGCCGCCCCAGTTGCGGTTGCGCGCGTAGCGTTAGAACCCGCCGTCGTACGTGTCCAGCAGGTGGGTCTGGATGGCTTCAAGCGTTCGTGTGGCCCCACCCGCCGAACTCCTCGTCGAAGGTGCCCACAAGCTGTTCGACCATGTGCTCCTCGATGCGGGCGTCGAGGTCGCCCGCCGGGGTGGGATCGTCCTGGAGGGCTCGGGGGGTCGATCCGGCTTTTTCGCCCTTGCTGTCCCACGTCTTGCGGACGCTGTCGAGGATGCCCCGGAAGCCGTCGACGCCGAGGAGGGTGGCGCCCGTGAGGACGTTTCCGGAGGGTGTGAGAAAGACCGTGGAGGGGAACCCGCCCATGTTGTAGCGTTCGCGGACCCGGGGGTGGCGGTCGGCGTCGACGCGTACCGGGACGAAGCCGTCGTTGATGTTCGCTGCGATGCGCGGTTCCGCGTAGGTGGTGGTGTCCATCTCCCGGCACTCCGCCGACCACGGCGTGACAAGGGCGAGTAGCACTGGTTTGGCCGCCCGGCCGGCGACGTCGAAGGCGTCCTGGCCCCACTCGCGCCACTCGACTTTCGTCGCGTCCGCGCTCTCGGTCATATCTGTGGTTGGTTTCTGGTGGTTAAAGGCGTTGCATATCACGCTAGTGCCACTTGGGAGGATGAGCGCACGCCGACACCCGTCCGCTGTTTCGCGGTTCGACTTCACTCTTCCACGATTTGTCATTCGGAGGAGACGTACGTAACCGACCGGTAGGTTCCGAGCAGTACTGACCACCCCGTTCAGGTACGATCAACAACTAGCATCGCTTAAGAGCTGTTCTATCCTGTTCCTACCTGGCACGGGAGAACGCCGACACCAGTGCTCCCTGGTGTTGCCGGAAGTGTCCAGTTCAAACCATCACGTGCCTCTGACCACCGACTTCTCCATTTCCCCGTGCCATCTATCCGTTTCGAGCTGGCACAGCCGCAGCCTTGCTCGCGTGGATCCCGCTAGCTCCCCATCGACGCTGATACTGCCGGCTGTAATTCTTTCAATATCCCTCGGCAATATCCGGTCGGATACCGTCCAGAACCTCATCTTCCGGACAGGACCGCTTCACGTAGTTACAGCCGGCAGTATCACTCGTAGGCCTCGAACTCGCGGCCGAACAGGGAGAAGTACACCGTCCCGATCAGGCCGATCACGGTTGCGATGGCGAACGCGAGCGTGGGGCTGCCAGCGTAGGCCAGGTCGGTGCGGGGGACGGAGAACCCGTCGTAGATCGCCCCGCCGATGGCGGCGCTGGGAATCACGATCAGGTTCCGGACCAGGTAGTACGAGCCAGCCACGCGGCCGCCGGTGTCGCGCTCGGCGGGGCCGACGATCAGCGCCTTGTGTGCCGGCAACCCGGCGAAGCGCAGCCCCGAGTATGCAAAGAGGAGCGTCACGACGACGGCGTTGGCCGGCGCGAGAATGAGCAACACAGGGAAGATGGCGTACACCGAGAACCCGAAGCCGACGACGGGCTTGAGCCCGACCGACTCCGCGAGTTTCGCCGCCACGGGCATCGACACCAGTGCGATCAGCATCTCGACGCCGAGCAACACGCCGAAGAACGTATCGGGATCCAGTCTGACCGTGCCGAGGTCGACCCCGACCTGCAGGAACTCGGTGACGACGATCACGAAAAAGACGTACACCATGCCGTTGGCGAAGCGGACGAACGTGTCCGCGACCAAAAGCGGCCGGAGTTCGGCCGGCATCGCCGCGAGGTCGCGCCTGATCTCCGCGACCCCCTCGAAGGACTTCCCGATCGAGGTGTCCTCGGCCTCGTAGAGGTAGTGCTGGACGGCCGTCGCGACGACGCCGAAGACGACCGCGACGGCGAGAATCACCTGGAAGCCGACCTGGAAGTCCGCGGCGACGTGGAGCACGCCGGCAGCCAGCAGCGGGCCGATGAGGAACGCCGTCCGCCGGAACACCTCGGTGCTGGCGAACCCGCGGGCCAGCCGCGAGGGCGGGACCGACTGCTTGACGATGGCGAACGTCGCGCCCAGCCCGAACGACTTCCAGGCCTGTGCCAGAAAGAGGCCGACGAAGATCCAGAACCACGGCTCGATGGTGACGCCGGCGACGGCGATGGCGCCCAGCGACGGCGCGATCAGCCAGAACAGGAATCCGAGGCTCGAGATCAGCCCGAACAGCGTGAGCGCGTACCGCGACCCGACGCGGTCGGAGATGGCACCTCCCGGATACGGGTAGCCCGCGCTGATGATGTTGCCAACGGTGCCGAACGCACCGATCGCCAGGCCGCCGGCGCCCAGCACGGACATGTACCGCGGGATGTACCGGCTCGTCATCTGGAAGCCGAGGACGGATCGAACAGGTCCGGCGTCTCCGTCTCCGTTTCCTCGGCCATCGATAGGCGACGGTTCCCGCGGAATAGGGAAAAAACTGCGGTCCCTGGAGGGGTGTCATTTAATTCGGGAACCCCTCGTTACTCCCTTACTCTACGTCCGCCTCTATAGGCATCCACAGCCGAAAGTATAATATTTTAGATAGTTTTTTGATTGTGGCGCACCGACGGGGAAGTACAGATGGCACCCGACACGGAGAGGGGGAGAGAACGGAACGGGCGGGTGGAGCTACCGGAGACTGGGGGCGGTAGCGAACAGCGTGAGTCGGTCTTTCCGGCCGGCGGCGGGACGACACTGGCCCGGTTCGACCGGCCGCGGGGGAGCGGCACGACGCTCGCGGTCGTCGCTGATCCGCACCTGACGCCGACGGATCGCGGGTCGTTCAACGTCTACCACCGGACGAAACAACGGTTCCAGATGGCCGTCGCGGACGCACACCGGCTCGACGTCGACGGGTTCGTCGTCGCTGGCGACCTCACGAAAGACGGGGCGACCGAGGAGTTCGCACTGGCCGATGAGCTGCTCTCGGCCGCGCCGGCCCCGACGCTCGCCGTCCCGGGGAACCACGACCTCGATCCGGGCGGGGAACCGTCCGCTGGGGCCTTCGCCGACCGGTATGCCGGCGGCGAGTACCCGGTGACCAGGGAGGTCGGCGGTACGACGGTGTCGCTGCTTGACAGTACACACCCGGACGGCGTCGAATCGCTGTCGGGTGGACTCGACGCGGCGGCCCTTTTGGGACTTGCGAACGACGGCGTCACTGCGCCGCGGGTCGCCGTCGTCCACCACGCGCTCGCACCGCTCCCGGCGCCCGTCGATACCGCCTGTCCCGCGGCACAGTACCGCCTCCAGGAGCCGGCAGCGACGGCTGACGCGCTCGCCGACGCGGGCGTCGAGCTGGTCGTGACCGGTCACGCCCACTGGCCGTACGCGACCACCTACCGCGGGCTCGGAGTGGTCGGCGCACCCGGTTGTTGTTCGTTCCCGCCCGCCTACCTGCTGTTGCATTTCGACGCCGTCGGCACGACGGTTTCGATCATGCCGCTGGCAGACGAGGCCGGCCTGACTGAAGCTTACGAGTTCGCCGTCACTGACGATCGCCGCGGGGACGCGGTCCGGGCGGCGGTCATCGACGGCTACTTCGGGCGGTTTCCGATGGTCGAGGAGGTCGATACGCAGGCCCTGGCCGACCCGCCGACCGCGCCGTCAGTTGGCAACTAACAGCCGGGCCAGGACACCCCTACGCCCCGTCGGGGGGCCGCGTAAGGAACCAGCCGAGCCCGTACGTGACCGGTGCGAGAACGACGATCAGCATCACCCAGACCGTGTAGAGCAGGTCAGGGCCGAGAAAATCCTGGGACGCAGCTCCCACGAAGGCGACGCTTACGAACAGCACCGTGAGGCCGACGATCGAGAGCAACAGGGTGAGGCTCACGCACTCCTCGGTCCGTGCCCGGCTCCCGAACACACCGAACAGAAGCAGCTGTCCGCCCAGGACAACGAATGCGGCGTCCGGGTCGGGTCGCGATCCGATGACGAACAGGGCCCCGACGACGAGGGCGACGACGACCGCGACCGACCGACGCCTGTCCGACGCTGAGCGGAGGCCGACCCGCCAGCCCTCCCGCCGGATCGGCGCCGCCGTGTCGGACGGCAACAGCCCCATCACGAGCAGGAGCACAGTAAACATGCCGAGTGCGATCCCGTAGCCGAACAGATGCGGCGCAGCCCACCGAACAGAGTGGAGAAGGGTTGCGGCAGCCGCTCTGGTCCCCGCCCAGCTGCCCGCGTCGTCGTCGAACGCGACGAACGTCCCCGCCCTGAACGACCCGCCGTCCCACGCTGCGGTTTGTCCGCCGTCGGCGAGTGTTGCCCCGTCGGGGCTGTTGGTGATCCGCATTCCCGGCGGGCTGTGGACGACGAGTCTGTCCGCGCCCATCCCGTATTTGCCGCCCCCGTCCGACGCGTCGTGGAAGTGATCGAACAGCAGCACACCCCTGAACGTGTGGTACGCGACATCGTCGGTGACGAACGAGGCGACCAGTGTTCCGTTCCGCACCGACACAGACGGTTCCCGGTCGGGGAACGGCTGGAGGTACGTTCCCCGCACCTCCGCCTCCAAGCGGGGAACGACGGCCTTAGCCAGCCTGGACGTATCGAGTCGCGACTCCCGGATTGTCGACTCCGAGAGCTGTGTCCGGACGGTCCACTCGGCGGTGCCGTTCTGATAGACCTGTACGTGGAGTTCACTGTGCTTGATCGTCGTGTTCCCCCAGTCGAACTGTTCGGACGCACGGATGCCCTCCTCACAGGAGTAACACACTTTCTGCGGGGAAAAACTACAGCCCGCGAGAACGAGTAGACACGCTACCCCCAGACCAGCCAGCACCCGCCGGTCCACAGGCCTTGCGTCAGATGGGGACCACATGTCGATTCCTGTCGCTTCGTTATTACTTATATGTGGGGTGTGTCGCGAACGCGGAAGGTCGTCGGCGAGGAGAACGACGCCGCCGTGGGACACCGGCGCCAGTGCTCACTTCAGCAGCGATTCGGCCATCCGCTGTGGGAACCCGAAGATCAGCTCGCTCCAGCTGCGCTTCTCGTCGGCACGCAGGCGGGCGCGGAGCCGCTGGCTGAACAGCTCGACGGAGATGATCAGGATGAAGATCGCGAACAGCGTCGCCATCATGTCCGTGAACCGGAGGAGGTTCCGCTGGGATTCGACGATGAACCCGAGGCCCCCGGCGCCGATAACGCCGACCGTGACGGCGATGCGGACGTTGATCTCGAAAATGTACAGCGTCCACGCGATGAACGCCGTCCGGACCTGACTCAACATGCCGAAGAACACGACCTGTGGCCTGCTGGCGCCCGTCGTTCGCATCGCCTCGATCGGACCGTCCTCGATCTCCTCGAGTTCGTCGACGAACAGCCGCCCGAGGTTGCCGATGGTGTCGAACGCGATGGCGAGCGACGCCGACGCGGGGCCGAGCCCCAGCGGCGCGATGAAGATCAGCGCCCAGACGATGGCCGGCACCGACCGGATGAACGACATGGTTCCCCGGAAGATGAAGTTGAAGGGGAACGGCGTCACCCGCTCGGAGCCGAGGGTGCCGAACATGAGCGCGAACGGGAAGCCCAGGACGGTCCCGATGAACCCCATCGCGAGGGTGACACCTGCCTCGCCGAAGATCGTGAAGATCCCCAGCTCCGTAAAAAAGAACGCGTAGATGTCGCCGGGGTTCGGCGGCCACTGGAACAGCAGCCCGCCGATCTCGGGGTCGTACAGGAGGTTCTCCTGCCGGATGAACTCGATGTACTGGCTGACGTCGAGAAACGGGATCGGGCCGAGCGTCACGGTCGGGAAGAACGGGTTGGCGTCCCCGAACATCGTGGTGAGCAGCTGTTCCAGACGGAAGTCGGCGTTCAGCAGTTCGGCAGCCGCAAACGCCTGGACGGTGACGAACCCGAGAAAGACCAGCAGGACGAGCCACCCGAGCGCCCGCCGTCGACGTGTCCGTTTGATGTTCTCGAACTGTCTGGCGACGGCAGACCCTGGCGCGTCCGACTCGGAATCGGTCGACTCCGAGCCCGCCTCCCGGGCGACGCCACCGTTGGCGGTGGCATCCGCGTCCATTTCCCCGTCGTCGGTCACGCTGTCACCTCTTGATCCTCGCTCGTCTCCGTCGTGTCACCGACGAACATCCCTTCGGTGTCGATGTCGCCGTAGATCTCGTCGACGGCGTCGATCGTGAGCTCGTCACGGTACCCGTCGAACACCTTCTTCCCGTTCCTGAGGCCGATGAACCGGTGTCCGAACTTGCGGGCGATGTTGACCTGGTGGAGGCTGGAGAATGTCGTCAGCCCCCGTTCCTCCGAGGTAACCCGCAGGTACCGCATGACGTCTTGGGCACTACCGGGGTCGAGGCTCGCGACCGGCTCGTCGGCGAGCAGCACGTCCGGCCGCTGCACCAGCGCCCGACGGTTTCGAGCGCCTCGAGCGCCCTGTGTTTCTCTTCTTTGTCCTGCAGCTGAAGGACGCTCCACAGGAAGCTACTGCGGTGGATCCCGCCGGAGAGGGCGTTCGAGTACGCCGACATGTCGCCGATGATGTTGTGCTGCTGGAAGATCATCGCGATCTCCGGGCGTGGCTCGGTGACGGGCTCGCCGTTTACGCTGATCAACCCTTCAGTCGGCGAGGTCAGCCCGCACATCGACCGCAGCAGCGTCGACTTGCCCGAGCCCGAAACCCCGAGAACGATGACGAACTCCCCCTCGGGGACCTCGAAGGAGACGTCGTCCAGGGCCACAGTCTCCCCGAACGTCTTGGTGAGACTGTCGACCACGATTTTGCTCATGATTGCCTTGGTGTGTCGACGCGTTACAGTTCGGCCCAGTCGAGTCCGAGTTCGTTGCCCAGTTCCGAGATCGGGTCGTAGTAGCTTTTGTCGGCTTCCTTGATACCGCTGAACCAGAGTGCGTGGTCCTCGACCAGCTGGACGTCCGCGAGCTCCTGTTCCGAGAGCTCCTCCTCGTCTTTGTCGAGCAGGCTGGGATCGACGCCGAGTTCTTCCGCCAGGGCCTTCTGGGACTCGTGCTCGAAGGCTGACTGGGGCGCATCGATCATCAGGGTCCGGAGCTCCTCCTTGAGCGGCTCCTCCCAGGCCGCGTTGCTCACGATCGGGGCCCGCGGGATCGGATCAGACACCGCGAGCAGGTCAAGCTGGGGCTCGCGCTCGCCCGCCCCCTCGTACTCGACGGAAATATCGACGAAGTCCTGTGACATCTCGTCGAACTGCTCCTGGGGAACGTGTGCCGCCGTCGAGAACGCGCCGGTCCCCGCCGCAGCGATCCGGTCGTCCTGGATCAGCTGCTCGCGGGCGGTCGTGTGGTCGGAGGCCCGGATCTCGAAGTCCTCGGGCGTCCCGCCGGGTGCGCTCCCGATGTCGAGCCCCGCGTTGTTGAGCATCAGCAGCGGGAACAGCGTGCCCGACACCGACGTCGGCGCGGCGGTCGCGAGCGTCTCCCCCTCCAGGTCGGCCAGTTCTTCGACCCCGCTGTCGGTCGTGGTCGTTATCAGAGAGAAGTACCGCTCCGCGCCGAACGCGACCCGGACACCGGTGACGTCGATCTCCGCTGGAATCTGTGCCACGGCGCCCGGCGAGACGTCTGCGAACACCCGGTCGCCCTCCGAGGAGCGCCGGAGTTCCTGGACTGTCCCCGCGTAGCTCGCCGTCGGCACTTCGTTGATCTCGACGTCGGCCTCCGACTCGACGAACTCGAACAGAGGACTGTACTGGACTGTGATGTCGATCGCCTCCTGGGCCGGGTTCATCACCCAGTCGACCTGCGTCGTCGTGTCGTCTGTCGTGTCGCCGTTCTCCATGTCGCCGTCGCCGTTTTCCGTGTCGCTGCCGCCGTTCTCCGTTCCGTTGTCGCCGCCGTTCTCCGTTCCGTTATCGCCGCCGTTCTCCGTTCCGTTGTCGCCGTCGCCGTTCCCACTGTCGTCGTCGCCGGTACAGCCTGCGAGGAAACCGGCGCCCAGCACGCCGGTGGTTGCCAGGAATGTCCGCCTTGTTCGCCGCCTTTCGGAGTGTTTCTCCGTCATTCGCTTGAATCACGCACGTGGCACGGAAATAGCGTTTATAATAGCGATATAGATGCAAAAGGCAAACTATATTGAAAATAGCGAAACTATATATCAGCGGTTGCCGTGTGACGACGGGGAGTAGGGCGAAGTCGGCGGCGACCGGCTGTGCGCGACAGTGCGAGCCAGCGCGGGTAACAGCTGTTTCAGCATTGAGCGCATGATAGGGAAACCGAGGGCTTGCTGAATATACACTCTGTATCTCGCAGGCATCTTCTGACGGAACCTTGGTAGTTCGTCGAGTCGCTGCTGCATACAGGGCGCGTGTCTCCCGGATTCTATCTTGCCCCCGCGTCTCGACTGTGACCGTCGCGGCGTCGCCTGGAACATCGTCGACGAGGTTGTCCACCGAGTTCTCTGCCTTCCAACTCCCCTCCCATTCCAATCCTCCGTTGATTGCCTCCGTCCACGCCGCAACTACGCTGGAGGCGTTACCGACGGCAACGACGTTGAGGTCCTCACTCGCGCGGAGGGCCTCCTCGGAGGACACGTCGGCGACGGCTTGCACGGTCGCTGTCGATGTCCCCATCACGAACAGATCGTCCGTCGTTGTGGCGAAAAGACCCTCCATGTCGGAGACGGTCTCGGCGAACCGCCCTGCCACCGGGGTTGCCGACGACCACCCCCTCCTCGGCCTGCGCTGTCAGTTCTGCGTCGACGTATGTAAACCAGAGGGAACTCATTCCTCGCTCCCCACATTGACCTTCTCGTAGCCAGCGGAGACGGTGCGGCCGTCGATGGTGCCCGTGAGTTCCGTCTCGTCCGTGTCTCTGCCGTCGCCAGCGGGGCGGAGACCTGCCTCTCGCCCGACTTCCCGCCACTCGGCTCGCTCGATCCGCGTGATGCGGGAGTTGAGGACTACCCCCCCGACTGCAAAGAGGACGATTCCAATGGCCATCCCCCCTGTCATGCCACCGGGAATGTCCGAGACGGACAGCCAGGGTTCAGCCCGCCCCAGATCGACGTATATCACCCCGCCGAATACCACAAAAAACCAAGCGACTCCCAACGCCTTGTAGACCGTCTTCTTCAGGCCCACGGGCGCTCACCTCGACCGTCGTGAAGGTCGTGTGTCCGGGTGGTTTCGCCTTCGATCATTACAGTGTCGTTTCAGTGTAGGTGTAATTAATGTTGGGTAGTGAAGTCGGGCGTGAGCATTGATACGTCAGCCCGTTCGTCCTACCAGCTGTTTCATCCCGAGTAACTGAGGGCGCGTTCGACGTCGCGGCGCAGAGACTGGACGTGGTCGAGGGCGTCGGCCGCCGTCGCGACGATCGGGTACCGCACGTCGAGCGTCTGGTAGACGAAGGTCGGGACATCAGGGCCGTCGATCGGCAGTGCGAGGTCCCGGCGCTGGTCAACCAGCGTCGCCTGGCGGCGGTCGACGACGGCGTTGCACTTCTCTTCGAGGACTGTCAGCCGGGTGCGGTACGCGTCCAGCGCCCCGAACGACAGGTCGGCGTAGGTGGCCTCGTGGTACTCCGGCAGCTCCTCCAGCACCGAGCGGAGTTCGGCGGTCAGGTCCTCGAAGGAGTCCTGCTCGTCGTCCAGCGCGTCGAGGAGTTGACTGCGGGACTCCTGGGCCTGCGTAGCGGCGGCCAGCACCGCACCCTTGGACTGGCTATCGAGGACGCGGCCCTGGCACAACAGGGCTGCGATCTCGGGCCCGAACTCCGTCTGGACGTGCGTCTCGAACGGTTCGTCGTACTCCTCCTCGTAGTGTGGGACGGCCATGACCGTCGCCTCGTAGGCGTCCCGGACTGCCTGCAAGCCGCGGGCGGATCCGCTCGCCGCCAACTGGACTTCTGCGACGTCCGCCTGGCTGCCTCTGGACTGTCCCTCGAGCGTCCGGACCTGGCTCTCGAAGACGCGAAACGCCTCCTGCTCGTCGATGGTCCGGCGCCGCTCGGTCCGCAGACACGCACGCGCCCGGTCGAACACCTCCTGCCGCTGTGTCGTATCGATCTCCGTCATAGGCGGGGGATCAGCCGAGTGCTGCTTAAGCGATTATAATAGTGCTACGCGTCCGGGCGTAGGCCGATTGAGAGCTACGTAGGCCTA
>PXSF01000017.1 GCA_003022845.1 Halobacteriales archaeon SW_10_66_29
GTACGAGCGCCACTACTACGTCCACTCGAACTACGGCCGGCGGTTCAACGACGGCCTCTCGCGGCTGCTGGCCTACCGGTGCGCCCAGGAGGCAAACGCCAACGTGAAAGTCGCCGTCGCCGACCACGGCTTCACGCTCTCCTTGCCGCTGAACCGGAAAGTCGACCTGGCCGGCATCCTCGAATCCATCGAGCCCGCGGACGTGCGCGCGGACCTGCGGGCGAGCCTCGACGGCACCGACCTGCTGCAGCGGTACTTCCGGATCAACGCGACCCGCTCGCTGATGATCCTCAAACGCTACAAAGGCTACGAGAAGTCCGCGAGCGAACAGCAGGTCAACAGCGAGATGCTGCTGGGGTTTGCGGAGGACCTCGAAGCGTTCGCGGTCATCGAGGAGACCTACCGGGAGATCCTGGAGGACAAACTCAACGTCGCGGGAATCGAGGACGTCGTCACTGGCATCCAGTCCGGCGAGGTGACGGTGGCGTCGACGCGCGTCGACTCGCCGACGCCGAAGGCGTTCGGGTTGGCGACACTGATGGCTTCCGATGTCGTGCTCGCGGAGGACGAGTCCGCAGTGCTTCAGGAGTTCCACCAGCGGGTGCTCGACGAGATCGAGGGACAGGATCGCGACCAGTCGCGTGCGTAGCCAGACGTGTGTACCGCTCGGGGTGCCTACGGCTCGGTATCGACGGTGTAGACCCACTTGGTCCCGTAGTAGACGAACCACATCATCCAGATGATAAAGATGGCGAGCCAGACGCCGTACTGGAAGATCCGGTCGGGGTAGACGACGTAGCCCAGCACGAGCAGCCCGGCCGCCGTTGCGAAGGCTGCGATGTCGTACCGGTCGAACGCCGGACGCTCCACCATACTCTCTGTTTTGCGCAGGAGTCTCATGAGTGATACGGTCCGACGCTGTCACCGGGACCGACCAGCTGGCTCATGGCACCCTCTGAGCGGCCGAAATGAAAGTGAGAAGCTGATCGACCGGCAGTTTATACAGCTAACCCGACAAGTGTCGACATGGATCGATCACGCGCGGTCGTACTGGGACTGGCTGTGATCCTTGGCGTGGTCTCGCTGTTGATCGTGTTGCCGTTCCTGGAGTACGTCCTCCTGGCAGTGCTTTTGGCGTACGTGCTCAGGCCGCTGCATGGGCGGCTGACACCGCGAACTGGCGAGCAGGTTTCGGCCGGGATCCTGGTGTTCGCGGCGACGGTCGCGGTGGTCGTGCCGCTGGCAGTGGCGTTCTGGATCGTCGTGCAGAACGTCCGCACGCTCCTCAAGGGGATCCGGGAGGGCGAGATCACGTTCGACGGGCTCGAACAGTCGATCGCTGACCTCACCGGCGTCGAAGTCGACCTGATGGCGCGGCTGCAGAGCGTGATCGAGGGACTGCAGGTGGGTGGAATCGACAGCGCGCTCAGCACGCTCAGCCTCGTTTCTCACGTGCTCATCGGGCTGTCGCTGACGCTGTTTTTGCTGTACTACTTCCTGAAGGACCACCAGCGGCTGGACCGGTGGTTGCGCGGGACCGTTCCGATCGATGACCACATCTTCGAGGAGCTGCGCGACGAGTTCGACGACGTCATGTCGGCGGTGCTGTACAGCCACGTACTGGTCGCGGTCGTGCAGGGGCTGGTCGCGGGGCTCGGGCTGCTCGCGGTCGGTGTCCCGGAGCCCGTCTTCTGGACGATCGTGATGATCTTCCTCGCGCTGCTGCCGGTCATCGGCTCGTTTCTGGTGTGGGGGCCGGCCGCTGTCTGGCTGGTCACGAGCGGCCGGCCGGTCGCCGGCGCGTTCCTGTTCGTCTACGGGACGATCGTGGTCGGACTGACCGACGACTTCCTGCGGCCGCTGTTCATCGAGCGCCACTCCGAGAGCCCGCTCAACCCCGCCGTGATCATCCTCGGCGTGATCGGCGGCGTCTACCTGCTTGGGTTCATCGGCATCTTCCTCGGCCCGGTGTTGATCGGCCTGTTCCGGGCGGTGCTCGACGTCTACCGCGACGAGTTCGGCCGGGAGTCGGGACCGGGCACGCCGGACGACGGCCCGGACGCACCCGACCAGGGCTCAGGTGTGGGCGAACCCGGACCGGATCCGCCCGAGGGGGTCGAGGGGACGGAGGGCGCTGGCGGCTCCGATTAGGCGACCGCGGCGCCGATCGTCCTGACGGGTGCTTACACCAGCAGGGTGTTCAGCGCGTCGGGGACCACGAGCACGTCGCTGCCCGGTTCGATCGCGTCCGCGACGGTGTCGGCGTGGTGCATGAGACAGTCCTCGACGACGTCGGGCGTCTCACTGTCGGTGATCCAGACGTCGTGGTCACGGAGGGCGCGCGCGACGACGAACGCGCGCTGGGCGCCAGGCTCGTATCCCTCGCTCATCTCCCGGTAGAGCGCGTCAGGATCGCTGGCCGCCGAGAGCCAGTCGTAGAACCGCCGCTCACCGGTTCCCTCGCCGGCACCTTCCGGGAGTTGCGCGGGGATCACGACGCGGCCGCCCGGCCGGAGCGGGTTGTGCGCCCCGAGGATGACGTACGTCGCGGCGCGGGTCGTCTGGTAGAGGTTCGCGTCCTTCGGGGCGCCGACGCCGGCCAGGACGGCGTCGTAGCCGCCACCGACGTCGACCGAGAGCGCCTCCCTGGCGGTGGCGGCGAGGTCGGCGACGACCGCCCGGGGGTCGCCGGCGCTGGCGCCCACGATCCCCGCCGGGCTGTGGGTGACGTTACAGCAGAACTCGATACCCGCCACGTCGCCCGCGCGGTCGAGAAACGCGCGGAACGGGTTGTCCTCGATCCGTCCGAGGCGGACGCCGTCCCGGCCGAGGAGTTCGGGGCCGTGGGTGTAGCGGATCTGGGATTCGCCGCCGGCACCGATCACGGCGGTCTTGGCGCCGCCGGAGAAGCCTGCGTACTGGTGTGGTTCGACCATCCCCGTCGAGCAGACGACATCGGTCAACGCGACCGGTTCGAACAGCGCGATCGGGCAGCCGTCGATGGTCCCGACCTCCACAGTCCGCTCGGGGTCGTGGTTGACCGCGAGGTCGGCGTGCTCGCCCAGCGCCGCCTCGATCTCGTCGTCGGCCATCGGTCGGTGGAGCCCCAGGCCGATCACGACGGTGACCTGCTCGCGGACGACGCCGGCGCGCTCGAGTTCGGCCAGCAGGACGTCGAGCAGGACGTCGTCCGGCGTCGCGCGCGTGACGTCCGTGACGACGATGGAGACGGTGTCGCCGGGGTCGACGCGCTCGGCGAGTCGCGGGCCGTGGGGGTTCGCGACGGCCCGCTCCGCGGCCGACCGGACGTCGACGGCAGTGCCGCCCGCGGGTTCGGCGACCGTGACCGGGCAGTCCGGCAGCGCCACGGTGATCGACCCCTCGCCGAACGGCAGTTGGTACGCCATTGACGGCCGTTCGTCCCCGGGCGGTAAGTGGTTTGGTGCCGGGCCGGCGAGCGGCCGGGCGCTGCCCGTCAGCAGATCGCCCCTGCTGGCCGGCAACGTCCGGCCAGACCGTCGAACTAACAACCACAGATAAGCCCCTCGCCGACAAGTTGGGGGTATGGCGCTCGACACGCTCGATCCGAACCCGGTGTGGGTGGCGGAGGCGTACAGCGACACGGTCGACATTCTGGAGGCGTACAAAGACGAGATCACGTACAAAGTCTGGGGTGGCGACTGGTGCAAGGACTGCCAGGCGAAACTCCCCGACTTCGGCGCCGCGCTGGATGCGGCGGGAGTCCCAGACAACCGCATCGAGGAGTACGAACTCGACCAGGACAAGCAGGGGCCGGGCGTCGACGAGTACGGCATCGAGTTCATCCCGACCGTCCTCGTCGAGCGCAACGGCGAGGAGGTCGCCCGGTTCGTCGAGGACGAATCGGTTCCGATCGCCGTCTACCTGGCGGACAGACTCGAAGCGGCGCTGGGCCAACCCAACGGCAACGCCCCGTAACTGCACGCTGCGCGGCGAGTCCCGATCCCGCGCCGTTCCGAGCGCCTGCGCGCCTCACCCTTGGCGCCCACCGAACGCCTGCGCGTCTCACCCTCGGCGCCCACCGGAGCGCCTGCACGCCACCGTTCCGCTGCTTACCGGAGTGCCTGCGCGCCCCAGTCGAGCGCCCGCTCGATCTCGTTGCGGGGCGGCGAGCAGGCGAACTCCCGGCAGACGTACACCGTCGGCTTGTCGTTTTTGGTCCCCCGATCCGCCCACACCGGCGGGGCCGACTCCAGGTCGAGCGCGTCGAGGCAGGCTTCCAGGCGGTCCCCGTCCGCCGGCCGCCAGGCGAGCACCCGCGAGGCCAGATAGCGGTCGGCGATCTCCTCGCGCCACTCCGCTGGCGGGTCGTCCGCGACGAGCGTCACCTCGAACGCGCCGTTGGTGACCGTGTCGGCCGCCAGCGTCAGCGAGGCGTGTTGCAGCGGGTTCGACCAGATGCGGTCGCCCTGCGTCTCGACGACCGACTCCGCGATCGTCGCGAACGCGTCGTCGGCCGTGAACACGGACAGCGTGTCCAGCAGTTCCGCGGCGACGCCCATGCTCGACGGCGTCGACTGGTCGGTGAGTTCCTGGGGCCGGGCGATCAGCGACTCGCCCTCGACCGGCGTGAAGTACAGCGTCCCGTCGTCGGGGTCCCAGAACGCCCGCTCGATCGCCCGCGCGAGATCGAGCGCGAACGCGAGATGCTCGACCTCGCCGGTAGCCTGGAACAGGTCCAGCGCCCCCCGCCCGAGGAACGCGTAGTCCTCCAGGTAGCCGTCGATCTTCGTCACGCCGTCCTTGTACCGCCGGGTGAGCCGTCCCTCGTCGGCGTCCCAGAGGTGCTCGCGACAGAACGCCAGCGCGTCCGCCGCGGGGTCGGCCAACGACTCGTCGGCGACGATCGCACCCTCTGCGAACGCCGAGATGGCGAGGCCGTTCCAGCCCGCCAGCACCTTCTCGTCGCGTAGCGGCCGCGGGCGCTCGTCCCGCGCGGCCGCGACCGCCTGTCGCGCCTCGTCGAGCGCCTCACGAACGGCGTCGGCGTCCATCCCGTACTCCGCGGCCAGGTCGTCGATCGACCGCTCGATCGTGAGGACGGTCTTGCCCTCGAAGTTGCCGCGGTCGGTGACGCCGTAGCGGTCGCACAACAGCGACGCAGCAGTCTCGTCGTCGACGGCGTCCTCCACCTGCCCCGGGGTCCAGACGTAGAACGCGCCCTCCTCGCGCTCGCCGGCTTCGTTCTCGCTCTGGGCGTCGAGCGTGCTGAAGAAGCCGCCGTCCTCGTGGGTGAGTTCCCGCTGGATGAAGTCGAACGTCTCTGTGGCGACGGTCAGGTACCGCTCGTCGCCGGTGACCTGGTAGCCCGCGAGGTACGCCCGCGGGAGTTCGGCGTTGTCGTACAGCATCTTCTCGAAGTGCGGGACGGTCCAGTCGCGGTCGGTCGCATAGCGGTGGAAGCCGCCGCCGACGTGGTCGTACATTCCGCCGGCGGCCATCGCGTCGAGTGCCTCGGTCGCGACCTCCCGGTACACGTCCCGGTCGGTCCGCTTGTGCGCCCGCAACAGCAGGTGGATCCGCCCGGTCTGTGGGAATTTCGGCCCCGAACCCCAGCCGCCGTGGTCGCGGTCCGCAGCGCGGACGGCGGCTTTCGCGGCCGTCTCGGCGACGTCCTCCTCGGGTTCGCGGGGCTGGTCGGGGACCGACTCCAGTTCGCCCGCCAGCGCGTCGGTCCACTTCTCCGCGCGGTTCTCGATCCCCTCGCGCTCCTCCGGATCCGACCAGCTGTTGGCAATGTCTTCCAGCAGTTCCGTGAAGCCGGGCATCCCCCGCTTGGGTTCCTTCGGGAAGTACGTCCCCACCTGGAACGGCCGCTGGTCGGGCGTGAGCCAAACAGAGAGCGGCCAGCCCCCGCGGCCGCTGACCTGCTGGCAGATGGTCTGGTAGATCGACCTTGATCGGGACGAACTGCTCGTTCAGTATCTCGGCGACCGCCCCGTCGTCGAAGCTCTCCTCGGCCATCACGTGACACCAGTGACACGCCGAGTAGCCAACCGACAGGAAGATGGGAACGTCCCGCTCTCTGGCCTCCTGCAGGGCCTGTTCGTCCCAGGGCTGCCAGTGGACCGGGTTGTCGGCGTGGGCCCGCAGGTACGGGCTCTCCTCCTCGTCGAGCCGGTTTTCGGCTGCGCGCGTGGTCATTACCGGCGATAGTGGTGCCTCGTGGGTAAGCGTTGGTATTGGGTGATCGACGACAGTGGTCGGCATTTTTCCGACACTGCTCCGGACTGTCGCGCGCCCCTCAGCGAATGAGTATTGCCTTCAGCGCGTGACCAGGATCGTCGAGTACTCGCCCTCGAGGACAGTCACCCGTTCGCCGGACGACGATCGGTGCTCCTGGCGGATCTCGACGGCCGACGCCGGCACGACGACCACCTCGCCCCCGATGTCGACCTCGCGTTCGCCTTCGACGCGGAGCTGCTTGTGGACGTCCGCGGGGTCCATCGATTCGAGGGCTGCCACCACCTGGTCGGTACGGTCCCGGAACTCCGGGCCGAGCGTGGCGTGGTCCGGGTCGACCCCCACCGGGACGAGCTCGACGTCTGGCTCGTCCTCGCGGATCCGGACCGGCGCGTTCACCGCCTCGCTCAGGTCGTACGTGTCGACCGGCGCGCCGGGCGACTGATCCGGATACACCTCGACGCCGTCGAGGGGCTCGTTCAGCGCCAGCCCGGATTCGGACTTCCAGCCGCGGACCGTCGAGGCAGCGTCGGCGATGATCGCACCGACGGTGTCGGCCTCGCGGTCGGCCATCCCCGGCTCCGGCCAGGTGCTCCCGTGAACGCTCCCATCGGTGCCCGGCAGGGCGTGCCAGGCCTCCTCGGTCACGAACGGCGCGAACGGCGCGAGCATGCGCAGCGATGCGGAGACAGTAGTGAATAGCGTCGCCCGCGCGGCGTCGCGTTCGCCTGGACGGCCCTCGTAGAGGCGGCCCTTCGTGAGTTCGACGTAGTCGTCGGCCAGGTCGTTCCAGACGAACTCCCGGAGGGTTCGCAGGGCGGCGTCGAAGCGGTACTCGTCCATCGCCGCGGCCACCTCGTCGGCGACCCGGGAGCACCGCGAGAGGATCCAGCGGTCGACGTCCCGGTATGCGGGATTCGCCGGCGGTTCCCAGCCGTCGCCGTCGAGGTGCGTGGCGGCAAAGCGGGTGACGTTCCAGAGTTTCGTCAGGAACCGCGACGCGGAGCGCACCTCCTTCCACTGGAACTGGATGTCGCTGCCGGGCTGGCCGCCAAGTGCTATCGCCTGCCGGAACGCGTCCGCCGAGTACTCCTCGACGGCCTCCTCGGGCTGGACGGCGTTGCCGCGGGACTTGGACATCTTGTTGCCGTCATCGCCGAACACCATCCCGTTGATCAGCGCCGTCTCCCAGGGGACGTCCTCCTCCAGCGCGACCACCCGGAGGATGGTGTAGAACGCCCAGGTCCGGATGATGTCGTGGCCCTGCTCGCGCAGCGTCGTCGGCTCGAACGACTCGTCCGGCCAGCCCTGGACGTACAGCGGCGAGATCGAAGAGTCGACCCACGTGTCCATCACGTCGGTCTCGCCGATCCACGCGTCCCCACCGCACTCGGGACAGGCGTCGATCGCTGGCTCGGTCTCCGTGGGGTCG
>PXSF01000018.1:0-9701 GCA_003022845.1 Halobacteriales archaeon SW_10_66_29
GGGAACCAGTCGTTCGGCATCATCATGTCGAACCGACTCGCGACGCCGGACCACGTCATCGACATCAGCAACGTCGAGGGGCTCAGATACGTCGACGTCGGCGACGACGCCGTCGAGATCGGCGCGATGACGCGCCACGCTGACGTCGAGCACTCCGACGACCTGGCCGAGGTGCTCCCGCTCGTGCCCGAGGCGGCCCAGCACATCGCCGGCCCCGCGGTCCGCAACCGGGGGACCGTCGGCGGCACGCTCGGCGAGGCGGACCCGGCGGGCAACCACTCGTGTACCCTCCTGGCGCTCGACGCCGAACTGGCGGTGGCGTCCGCCGACGGGGAGCGGACGATCCCGATCGACGAGTACTTCCTCGCGTACATGCTCACCGCCGTCGAGGACGACGAACTGATCACGAGCGTCCGGGTGTCGCGGGAGGCGTTCCCGGTCGAGCGCACCGGCATGCGATTCACGGTGGAAAAGCGAGCCGCCCAGACGTGGCCGACGCTCGGCGCTTCGGCCGTGGTTCGCGTCAACGACCCGGACGCCGACGAGCCGGTAGTCGAGGACGCCCGGCTCTCCTTTGCGAACGCCGCGGACGTTCCGCTGCGGACGCACGACGCCGAAGCGGAGGTGACGGGCGAGCCACTCTCGGAGGGGCTCCTCGAATCGGTCGCGGACACCGTCTACGACGCCGTCGAGCCCCAGGAGGAGATGCACGCTGACGAGACGTACAAGCGGGAACTCGCGGCGACGTTCGCCCGGCGCTCGCTCGCAACGGCGTATGACCGCGCGCAGGGGCTCGACGAGTAAGGCTCCGGCCAGAAAACGAGTAACCGACCCCGTGCTGCGACCGCGACGAAAACGGCATCGTGAGCGCCGTAACCGCCCGCAATCCCGTGGTTTCGGCCCAAGATATAATATGGTGACCGCCTACTGTGGGGTACGAGCAGTCTATGAGTACCGATACCACTACGGACCGACCGACACGCGAGATCTCAGTGACGGTCAACGGCGAGGAGGTGACCGCCGAGGTGGAGCCGCGGCTGAAGCTCTCGGACTTCCTCCGGAACTACGTCGACCTGGGGAGCGTGCGGGTCGGCTGCGAACACGGGGTGTGTGGCGCGTGTACGGTCAGCGTCGACGGCGACATCGCCAAGAGCTGTCTCATGTACGCGGTCCAGCTCGACGGCAAGGAGGTCACGACCGTCGAGGGGATCAGCGAGGCCGGCTCGCTCCATCCGATCCAGGAGGCGTTTCACGAGGAACACGCGCTCCAGTGTGGGTTCTGCACCAGCGGGTTCATCATGTCCGCGCGGGAGTTCCTCGCGGAGAACCCCGACCCCACGCGGGCGGAGATCAAGGCGGCGCTGGCGGACAACATCTGCCGGTGTACGGGCTACCAGAACATCTTCGACGCCGTCGAGCGG
Organism: Halobacteriales archaeon SW_10_66_29; assembly: GCA_003022845.1. Taxonomy (GTDB): domain Archaea; phylum Halobacteriota; class Halobacteria; order Halobacteriales; family Haloarculaceae; genus Halovenus. Next base: position 1,422 of record PXSF01000018.1, read on the forward strand.
GCGGCGGACAACATGGAGGGCGACTGATGTCACAGACCGGTGAGGCCGGCACGGAGGCGGAGGCCGAGGCCGACGTCGAGACCGACGACGGGACGTTCGTCGGCACGGGACTCAACCGCGTCGAGGACCACCGCATCCTGACCGGCGAGGCGGAGTACATCCACGACATCACGCCCGAGGGCTGTCTCCACATGGCGCTGTTGCGGACGACCCACGCCCGCGCAGACATCGTCGAGGTCGACACCAGCGAGGCCGAGGCCCACCCGGAGTGTGAGCTGGTGCTGACCGGCGAGGACGTCGCCGCGGAGTACAACCCGATGCCGTCGGGACTTTCGGGGATCGAGGAGTGGGCCCTCGCCCGCGACAGCGTCAAGTTCGTCGGCGAACCGGTCGCGATGGTCGCCGCACCCGACCGGTACGTCGCCGAGGACCTCCTCGACATGATCGACGTGGCCTACGACACGCAGGATCCGATCGTCGACCCGGTCGACGCGCGCCGCGACGACGAAGTCGTCCACGAGGAGCTGGGAACGAACGTCCCCGACGAGGAGGAGTTCGTGTTCGGCGACGTGGACGCGGCGTTCAGAGAGGCGGACACGGTCGTCGAGAACCAGTACTCCTGGGGCCGGATCTCGGGCGTCCCGCTGGAGACGGCCGGCGTCGTCGCCGAGTACGACACCGAGCGCGACCGGTTCGACATCGACTGCAACATCCAGCTACACACGCTGGTCGACGACACGGTGTACGAGCCGCTGGGGTACGACCCCGACGACGTCTCGCTCAGCGTCCCGCCGGACGTGGGCGGGAGCTTCGGGACGAAAATCGCCATCCACCGCTACTGCGTCCTCGCCGCGATCGCGAGCAAAAAGCTGGACGGGACGCCGGTGAAGTTCGTCGAGGACCGCATCGAGAACCTGCAGGGCGGCGACATGCACAGCTCCGACCGCGAGTACCTCGTCAGGCTGGCCTGCGACGACGACGGCACGATCCGCGGGCTCGACGTGAACTTCGTCGACGACTTCGGCGCCTACCCCCGCTACCCCGTCAACCAGACGCTCAAGCCACTCGCGGTGCTGACCAACGCCTACGACATCGAGCACGTCCGGTACAACTACGAGCTGGTGCTGACGAACAAGACCGCACAGACCGCCTACAGGGGCTTTGGCGTCCCACCACACCTGTACGCGCTGGAGATGGCGATCGACGAGGCGGCGCGCGAGGCGGGCGTCGATCCGTACGAACTCCGGCAGTCGAACCTGATCGGGCCCGACCAGGTGCCGTACACGCTCCCCTCGAACAACGTCTACGACTCGGGCGATTATCCCGGCGCGCTGGCGGAGCTGAAAGATACGGTCGAGACACAGGAACTGACCGAGGGCGGACTGCTCGACCCCGAGGTCGTCGCACAGCAGCGCGAGGAAGGGAAGTACCGCGGCGTCGGCTACAGCGTCCACATCGAGCCCGGCGTGAGCGGGTCGGACTGGACGGACCGCCAGCGGACCGACCGGGAGACCCTCGAGAATCGGAGCCGCGAGGACGTCGCGGAGCTGCCGGAGTATCTCCAGGGCTCCGTCGACGAGGACGGGACCGTCGTCGTCTATCTCGCGACGGACACCTCGGGGCAGGGCCACCAGACGATCGTCAAACAGCTGCTCGCCGACGAGCTCGAACTTCTCCCGAGCGACATCGAGGTATCGTACCTGGACAGCGCCGAGGCGCCGACGGAGTACGGCACCGCCGCGTCGCGGATGGCGGTGATGCTCTCGGGGGCCGCCCAGGGGCTCGCCGAGGCGTTCGCCGACAACTTCGAACGGCTCGCGGCGACACACTGGGACATCGACCGGACGGCCGTGAGCTACCGCGACGGTGCGGTCCACCGGGCGAACAGCGACGAGACGCTGTCGCTCGCCGACCTCGCCGCCATCGACGAGGACTACCAAGAGTCGCTCACGGCCGCCGAGTACGCCTACGACCACCCGGCGTCGGAGATCGAGGCGTTCGACGAGGCGCTCACCCGGAAGTACCCGGTGTACCCGACGGCCGCGTTCGCGGCGAACGCGCCGATCGTCGAGGTCGACGTCGGGACGGGCGCCGTCGAGATCCTGAAGTTCTATTCGCTTCGGGATTGCGGGACGCAGCTCAACCCGACCATCGTCGAGGGGCAGGCGATGGGCGGGCTCGCACAGGGGATCGGCGCCGCGCTGCTGGAGGAGTTCAGCTACGACGACTCCGGTCAGCCGCAGGCGATCACGCTGTTCGACTACCTGCTGCCGTCGGTCACGAACGTCCCGGAGATGGAGCTGCTCCACACCGAGACGCCGTCGCCGTTCACCGCGACCGGCGCGAAAGGCACCGGCGAAGGCGGGATGATCGACGGACCCGCGAGCATCGCGGTCGCGATCAACCGGGCGCTGGAGCCGTTCGACGTCGTCGTTGACGAGATTCCGGCGACCCCCCACCGCCTCCGCCGGAAGCTCCGGGACGGCGACGAGTAGCCCGCTGTCGTCGGGTGATCTGGCCGGTCCCATCCTCGGACCGCCCGAACAGGAGCACGCGACGCTGACCGACGCGGACGGGAACAAAGACGCCGCTGACGTCATCGAACTCAACGTCACCTACTCGTAGGCCGTTGCACCGTCCCGAGGGGTAGTTTTACACAGGCTGGCGGTATACCCGATACCGATGAGCGACTCTTGGTAGTCCTCGTCGATGGCGGCAAACCTCGCTGACGATCGTCGAGACGCTGAAAGAACAGGAGCACGCGACGCTGACCGAACTCGCCCAGGAGGTCGACCTCCCGAAGAGCACGGTGTTCAACCACGCCAAGACGCTCGAACAGAACGAGTACCTCGTCAACGACGGGGGGTCGTACCGCGTCGGCTGCCGGTTTCTCGAACTGGGGGCGAAAGCGCGGGACTACCACGACGTCTACGAGATCGCACGGCAGGAAGTCGACAGGCTCGCCGCGGAGACGGGCGAAATATCGGCGCTCATCATCGAGGAGCACGGCTACGGCGTGTTCCTGCACCGGGAGGAGGGCACGCAGGCGGTCCACATCGACAGCTACGTGGGTCAGCGGATCTACCTCCACGGGGCGGCGCTCGGGAAGGCGATCCTCGCGTCGCTGCCCCGCGAGCGCGTCGACGGGATCGTCGACCAGCACGGGCTCCCGGCGCTGACGCCGAACACGATCACCGACCGCGAGGAGCTGTACGAGGAACTCGACCAGATCGAGGAGCGTGGCGTCGCGCTCGACGACCAGGAACGGCTCAACGGGCTCCGGGGGGTCGCCGTGCCGCTGACCGACGCGGACGGGAACGTGCTCGGATCGATGAGCATCGCCGGGCCGACCAGCCGCGTGCAGGACGAGCGGTTCCGCGAGGAGTTCCCGGCGAAGATCAAGGACGCCGCCGACGTCGTCGAACTCAACGTCACCTACTCGTAGGCCGTTGCACCGTCCCGAGGGGTAGTTTTACACAGGCTGGCGGTGTACCCGATACCGATGAGCGACTCAGTCGCGGTACTCGGCGGCTCGATGACGAAGTTCGGGCAGCGCGACGCCTGGATCTGTGAGCTGCTCGCCGAAGCCGGGAGTGCGTGTCTGGCGGACACGGGCGTATCGCCGGACGCGGTCGACCATCTGTACGTATCGAACATGGCCAGCGGGGAGTTCGAGGGCCAGACCGGCGTCATGAACGCCCTCGCGCACGACCTGGGGCTCGTGCCCGCCTACAGCCAGCGGGTCGACCAGACCAGCGCCAGCGGCGGGGCGGGGATCTACGCCGCCTGGCAGTCGATCAAAAGCGGCGCGAGCGACATGACGCTGCTCGTCGGCGGCGAGAAGATGACCCACCGGTCGACGGCCGAGTCGACCGACGTCATCGCCTCGATCACCCACCCTGCCGAGTACAAACACGGGGTCACCCTGCCCTCCTTCGCCGGGCTGACCGCGCGGCTGTACCTGGAGCAGTTCGACGCACCGCGCGAGAGTCTCGCCGAAGTGGCGGTGAAAAACCACGAGAACGGCGTGCGCAACGAGAACGCCCAGTTCCGCACGGAGATCACCGTCGAGGAGGCGCTCGACAGCCCGATCGTCGCCGACCCGCTCCGGCTGTACGACTTCTGTCCCGTCACCGACGGGAGCGCCGCGCTCCTGTTCTGTCCGGTCGCGGTCGCCGAGGAGTACGCCGACGACTACGTGGTCCTTTCGGGGGTCGGCGGCGCGACGGACACCCACGTCGTTCACGAACGCGACGACCCGACAACGATGAACGCGGTCGTCGACAGCAGCGACCGGGCGTTCGAGATGGCCGGCCTCGAACCGGACGACATCGACGTCGCGGAACTCCACGACATGTTCACGATTCTGGAGTTCCTCCAGATGGAGGCGGTCGGGTTCGCCGAGCAGGGCCGCGCCTGGGAACAGGCGATGGACGGCCGGACAAGACTCGACGGCGACCTCCCCATCAACCCGTCGGGGGGGCTGAAGTCGAAAGGCCACCCGCTGGGCGCGAGCGGCGTCGCACAGGGGTACGAGATCTACGAACAGCTCGTCGGTGAGGCGGGCGACCGGCAGGTGTCTGCCGACGCCGGGCTGGCCTGCAACGTCGGCGGGTTCGGCAACTGCGTGACGACGGCGATCATGGAGGCACGACAATGACCATGGAGGCGTACCGCTACGAGGACGGCACGATCAGCTACCCGGGACACCCGCGGAGCCGCGACGGGGCGGAGCCAGTGGAGACGATCGACCTCAGCGAGTACACCGGCGAGGTGATCACCTGGACGACCAGCACCGCGACGCCGCCGGGCGTCCGCGAACCCAACACCCTCGCCATCGTCGAGTTCGACGTCGACGGCGAGACCGTCAGGGCGCTCGGGGGGACGACGATCGACGACGTCGAAATCGGCCAGACGGTCACGCCAGTCCACGTCGAAGAACTGCGCGAGCCCGGCGTCGGGATCAAGCCCGCCGACGGCCCCCAGGAGTGGGACGGCTACCGGTTCGAGCCGGTGTGAGCGCCACGGCCTGCCCCTCGAGGGTGTCCCATTTTGCCCTGGACCGACCGCAGGATGGTGATTCCCTCCTCCGGTATTCTAAGCAAAATTACATTTTTATCTTATCGATAAATTAATTCCACTAGCATCTGTAGGGTGCCGCATGGCAACCGTAGTGTGTGCAGTCGCGGGTGGGAAAGGTGGGGTCGGCCGGACCACGTCTGCGATCAACCTCGGCGCTGCGCTCGAGCAGTACGACTACGATACGACTGTCGTGGACGGCGATCTCAGCATGTCCAACATGCAGCTGCTGCTCGACCTCGACGTGGATCGGGGGGTGCACTCCATCCTCGCCGGCGAGGCGTCAGTGGCCGAGGCCTCGGTCGATCTCCCGGGCGGGCTGACCGTGATGCCCGGCGAACGGGAACTCGACGCCTACGGGGACGCCACCACGTCGGCGTTCCCGGAGATCATCGAGGCGATCAGGGGCACTGCCGACGTCATCATCGTCGATACCAGCGCGAGACCTGGCAGCGAAACGTCGGCCGCGCTCGAGGTCGCGGACGTCGTCTTGCTCGTCACGACGGCCGACGGGCCCGCGGTTCGCAACACCGCCACGATCAGGCGGCTGACCGAGCGCCTCGACGGCGAGGTGGCCGGCGCACTCGTCACGCGCGTCCGGGACCGGAGCGACATCGAGCAGGCCGGGGAGCTGCTCGAGGTCCCGGTGGTGGGCGGGATCCCGGCCGACGACGACGCCGTCGGCGACGAGCCGCTGATGACTAAGGCGCTCGACAGCGATGCGGCGAAAGCTTACGGCGAATGTGCCGACCGGTTCGACTCCCTCGTCCTCCAGGACGTGCCACACGAGGACGTCGAACTCGCATTCGAGGACACGTGGACGACGGCGGGCGAGACTGCCGAGGCGACCGCCGAGGCAACGGACGACGAACCGACAGAAGCGGACCCAACAGCCGAGACGGACGACGATGACGATGACTCACAGGAGTTCACGGGCGGCGCGCTCCCGTTCGGGTAGCGTCAGAACCCCGCCAGGGGCCGCCAGCTGACTCGGCGATCACGGCCAGATTCTCACGCGATGTCGGTGATCCGTGCGTACTCCGCGTCGAGCGCAGCGGCGTCCTCCTCGAGGAGGGCGACGACGAGAAACTGCGCGGGGTCGGCGAGGCCTAAATCTTGCGGTTGACTGGCCGATCGCGTTAATTTAGAGAATGAGGCGGACGAGTTCTACGTGTCTATGGCAGAATTCGACCGCCTCACCGGACGTATCGCGTGGATAGACGTGTCGTTTGTGGAGCGCCAGCGGACTCCCGAGTGGACGATTCACGTTGGTAGCCGGTATCACTTGGCAGATATGTCACTACTAGATACAAGTCAACATCTCGAACGATTGGGAGTCGATCGGAGTCATGTCGCTATTCATAACTGGGTCCACAACGCCGAGTTACAGCCAATCTCGACAGTGACCGCGGATCAGATCGCGGGTGACGAAACGATGATCCGTGTCACTGGTCACGAGCAGTGGTTGTACGGCGCTGTCGATCCCTCCACCAACGAGATCATCCACGTCAGCCGCTTTCCGGCGACGACGAAACAGACGACACGGTGGTTTCTCGCCGAGCTCCATCGTCGATGCCAACTCGACGACCCCGTGTTTCTCGTCGACGGCGCGAGCTATCTCGGCACTGTCCTCGACGAAGATGGATATCGATTCCAGGTGATTTCTCACGGGAATCGGAACGCTATCGAACGTGTCTTCTGAAAAATAAAACGACGAACATTATCGTTCGCCAATAGTTTTAGCCATGTCACGCTCGAGACAGCACAATCCTGGCTCGAAGCCTTCGCAGTCTATCACAATGCACGCCAAAGTTAACGCGACCACTTCGTCTCTGAATGCTGCCGTTACGTACCGTGAACTAACTACTCGATCCCGTCAGGGACAGTCGGCGTCCTCGAATGACTGCGGATCGGGCCCCTGGTCGACGGCCCACATCGCGCCGGAGTCGAGCGTGACGAGCATCGCGACGCCGCCGTACTCGTGGGTCTGGTCGTGGCCGCGGACGACCACGCAGTTCACGTCGTCGGGGACCCCGATCGTCTCCGAGCGGGTGAACGGCTGCCGGGAGTGAGCGTGCAGCAGGTCGCGCCGGCCGAGACGGCTGCCGTCGAGCCGCTCGACCTGCCACCAGTCGGCGTACCCGTCCTCGCCGTCGTCGTCGTGGTGCAGCGTCACGTCGAACCGGTAGCCGCCGCCCGTCTCCTCGAACTCGACGCCGACGACGTTGGCTTCCTGGAGGTCGAGGTTGTCCGTCTCCGGGACCTCGCCGTCGCCGCCGTCGTCGGCCGCGTCGCCGTTCCCGCTGTCGCCGTCGTCGCCGGTACAGCCCACCAGGGCGCCGGTCGCGGCAAGCCCGGCGACGCCGGCGAGGAGGCGGCGCCGGTGGAGGGAATCGTTCATGCCCCCCGTTCGCCCCGGCGGCCGAAAAACGCTTGGCGCGTGTGCCGCTGGGGTGCAGACTGGCCTGGAACTGCGGCTGGCGTAGTCACCAGAACTTCACGCCGAGGTCGTGCAGGCCGTCGTTGTTCGCGGCGACGTTGATGAGCAGCGGCGTGAGCGACTCGACCTCGGCGGCGTTTTCGAGCCCGCCGGCGTCCAGCGGCCGGAGGCCGTCGAGGTCCGCGACCAGGTCGGTGACGGTGCCTTTCGCCGCGTCGTCGTCGGCGACGACGGGCACGTCCCAATCGAGGTCGGCGTCGAGCGCCGCGAGGCGGCCGGCGGCGAGGTTGTGGAACGCGCCGACGACCGGGATGTCCTCGGGGGCGTTCGCGGCGGCGAGCTGGGTGACGCTACCGACGCCGGGCGGGTTGTAGTGCATCCCGTCCTCGTCGCGCTTCATCCCGACCGCGGGCGAGACCAGCACCGCGTCCCTGATGTCGTCGGCGACGGCGTCGATGGTGTCGGTGAGGTGGTACGCCGGGACGGCCAGGACGACCACGTCGGCCCCGGCAGCAGCCTCGGGGTTGGCCGCCCCGTCAACGTCGGTGTCGACCCCGTGGTCGGCGAGCGTGGCGGCGTAGGACGACGCCGCATCGGCGGCCTTCTCGGGGTCGCGCGAGCCGACGACGACCGCGTGGTCGGTGTCGCGTGCCACTCTGAGCGCGATCCCTTCGCCGATGTCGCCGGTTCCGCCGAGGAGTGCGATCTGCATACCCGGGCGTTGTGCGAGAACCCGTTAAGCGTTGTCCGTAGCGGCAACC
>PXSF01000018.1:9751-11485 GCA_003022845.1 Halobacteriales archaeon SW_10_66_29
ACGCCCTCCCCGACGCCGACCGAGGGGAACGGAACCGGCGAAACCGGTGGGGGCAACGGCACCGACGACACCGACGGGAGTAGTGACGACGGCAGCGGGAACGCCCTGGACATCCCCGGCGAGCCGCTGGTGACCGTCGAGTCGTACGTCGACGCCATCGACGCCGAGGACGAACAGGCGGCGATCGACCTGCTGCACGAGGACAGCGAACTCACGCCCGACCACATCAGACGGGACCTGGAGTTCTTCGAGGGCGCGGACGTGACGCTCACCGAGCGCGGCATCTCCGACTTCCAGGAGGGGCTGCTCACGGTCCGGGGCCTGCTGGACATCGATCACCCCGAGGAGGGGCAGATGACGGTCGGCCTCGAACTGAAACTCCGACAGACCTCCACCGGCCGGTGGCGGATCATCGACGGCAGGGCCGTCCAGCTCGACACCAGCGACAGCGGATCGGATGGACAGGACGGTGGACAGTCCGACGGCGACGGAGGGTCGGACGGTGACGACCAGTCAGCAGGCGACGACAGTGGCGAGGACGGCAACGGCACGGGCTCGGACGAGCAGACGAACGGCACCGCGTGAGACGGCAGCTCATACTGGTGGCTGTACGTACGTGAACACTCGAAGTGAGAATCCAGGCGGAACGGGTCTGTCTCCGCAGATAGACAGCCAAACGTGATTCAGTTACGCCATGCCGTCCCAACTCCCGTTGTTCGGGCCATGACACAGCCGATGGACCGTCCTGGCACTGGACGGAGTCACGACTGGCTGTCTAGCAGAGACTGGTGAGTAAACGAATTACAGCCACCAGTATCAGGAGAGCAGCGCCGGCAGGTCGTTGACGGAGTCGAGGACTGCGGTTGCGCCGGCCTCGTCGTAGAGGTCGCGGCCCCGGTCGCCGGAGAGGCCGCCGGTGAGCACCCCGATCCCGTAGTAGGTCCGGGCGTCGGCGTTGGCCGCGTTGACCGCCGTCTGGATGTCGTCGAGCATGTCGCCGACGAACGCGACAGCGTCGGCGTCGAACCGCTCGGCGAGCGTACACAGCGCGTCCGGGTCGGGCTTGCCGCCCGCCCAGTCGTCCATCGTGAAGCGGTGGTCGTCGGGCGCGTCGAGGCCGGCGCGGTCGAGCGCGATTTCGGCCTCGGCTGCGGGCCGGCCGGTCAGGACGCCGACCGGGAACCGGTCGGTCAGCGCCTCGATCGTCGCGTCCTCGATCAGTATCGGCTCGTCGTGGACGTACCCCGGGGCGTCGATGTCGGGCTCGGCGTCCTCGATCTCGCGGTAGCGGTCGCTGCCGAGGTACAGCTGCTGGAACACCGCCCGGATGCGGTCGGTGTCCCAGGTCGCAAACACGCGCTCGCGGTCGGCAGGCGTCAGCTCCTCGCCCAGCACCGTCCGCGCGGCGGCCAGCCCCCCGCCGGTCGCGGCGATCGCGTCCGTGAACTGGGCGAGCGAGAGTTCGAGCCCCTCGCGGCAGCCGAGTACGTACAGCGCCGCCGCGTCGGTCAGCTCCCAGTCGTTGTTGAACCCGCCGGCGTTCTTGAACTGCTGGATCCCGTCCCTGTCGATTGTGTCGCCGTACACGTGGTCGAGCGTCTCGATGATCGCGCGCCTGTAGGAGTTCTCGACGTCCACGAGGACGCCGTCGACGTCAAGCACGATCGCATCGACGTTCATTAGCGGCCAGCATGAACTCGACCCTCAAGCACGTTGCGGATCGGCGACGTACAG
>PXSF01000019.1 GCA_003022845.1 Halobacteriales archaeon SW_10_66_29
GCGGAGGCGGGCGCGACCGTTCTGCGCGAGGGCGGCAACGCGTTCGACGCCGCCGTTGCGACCGCCGCCGCGCTGAACGTCGTCGAACCCACCAGTACGGGGTTGGGTGGCGACGTTTTCGCCTGCTACCGGACCGCCGACGGCGACGTCGGCGCGATGCGCGCCTGCGGCCACGCCCCCGAACGAGCGACCCGCGAGCGCGTCCGTGAGGCCGTCACGGACGACAGCGACAGATCCGGCACCGATCCCGAGGACGTCGCCATGCCCGACACCGGCCCGCACACCGTCACCGTCCCCGGCACGGCGCGGGGCTGGGAAGCGACCGTCGAACGCCTCGGCCGACTCACCCTCGCCGATGTCCTCGACCCGGCCATCGGGTACGCAACCGACGGCTACCCCGTCACCGAGGTCGTCTCCGCGCAGTGGCAGCACGCCGAACAGTTATTCAAAGACGACCACGCGCGCGAGGCGTTCCTGTTCGACGGCGCGGCCCCCGACGTCGGCCAGCCCGTCGCGCTCCCGAAGCTCGGCGAGTCGATGCGCCGGATCGCCGAGGAGGGTGCCGACGTCGTCTACGAGGGTGCGATCGGCGAGGCCATTGCCGAGGAAGTCCAGTCGCACGGTGGCTTCCTGGCCGTCGACGACCTCGCGGAGTTCGAGGTGGAGTGGCTCGACCCCATCTCGACGACCTACGGCGGCTGCGAGGTGTTCGAACTCGGCCCCAACAACCAGGGTCAGATCGCGCTCGAAGCGCTGAACATCGCCGAGGAGATCGGTGCCGGCGAGCACCCCTACGACTCCCCTGAGCGCGTCCACGCCTTCGCCGAGGCGATGAAGCTGGCGTTCACCGACGGCCACCACTACGTCACCGACCCCGCTTACGAGGAGGTGCCGCCGCTACACACACAATCCTGGGCACAGCGCCGCGCTGCGGAGTTCAGCCCCGATGAGGCCCTCACCGACGTCGCGGTCGGGACGCCCGACGCCGCGGGCGAGGACGCCGACACCGTCCTGCTGACCGTCGCCGACGACGAGGGGAACCTCGTCTCGTACATCAACTCCCGCTTCGCGGGCTTCGGCAGCGGGCTGGTCGCCGGCGACACCGGCATCGCGCTCCAGAACCGCGGCGCCTCGTTCTCGCTCGATCCGGCGGACCCGAACCGCCTGGAACCCGGCAAGCGACCCTTCCACACGCTCGTACCCGCGCTGGCCCGGTTCGACGAGGCAGACTGGCTTGCCTTTGGCGTCATGGGCGGATACATGCAGCCTCAGGGCCACGTCCAGGTGCTCGCCAACGTCGTCGACTACGACATGCCGCTGCAGGCCGCGCTGGACGCGCCGCGCTGGCGCTACCGCGCCGACGGCACTCTCGCCATCGAGGAGCGACTGCCCGCCGGCGTCGCCCCGAAACTCGCACGCAAGGGCCACGACATCCGGGTCGAACCCGCGTCGGCGTTCGGCGGTGCAGAGGCCGTGCGCGACGACGATGGCACGCTCTCGGGTGCGACCGAACCCCGAAAGGACGGCCAGGTCGCTGGATTCTGATACTGATTGTTGTGATTATTTTCACCACCACATCGCAATAGCGGCGGTTTCACGGCTCGAAACTGGCGTCTGACGAATACCCGGCGGTAACGAGTCACAACAATCAGTATGATTCTCTCCCGGAGGAACTGGCGGGAACGTTTATGTCCTGCTGAGGAGACAGTTCCGATGTGAGTGGACGGACGGAGCTGAACTGGCGGCTGTTGCTCGCCGTAGAGGGTAGTATCTGCGTCGCCGTGGTCGTCCTCCGGCTTCTGGGTGTCGGCTTCGTTTCCGACGTGATGGTGGCGGTAGTGCTCGGTTCGTTGGCGGCGAGCGTCGGACTGGTCGCGCTGGGGCGGCTGCCAGACGGCTCGCAGGATCGTTCGTCGTAGAACGGATAACCTTTATTTCCCGGTCGTCTACGCGGTGGCAATGACGCGCATCGACGTGATCGACAACCACGGGCAGTTCACGCACCTCGAACAGCGTGCGCTCCGTGACATGGGGGTGGACGTGACTCTCGTCGACAACGACACCGCGCCCGAGGAGATCGACGCCGACGGCCTCGTGCTCTCGGGCGGCCCGGACATCGACCGCATCGGCAACTGCCCCGAGTATCTCGACCTCGATGTCCCCGTGCTGGGCATCTGTCTGGGCATGCAGATCATCGCCGACGAACTCGGCGGCGAGGTCGGCCCCGGCGACTACGGCGGCTACGCCGACGTCACCGTCGACATCACCGACGACGACGACCCGCTGGTGGGCTCGCTGACCCCGGAGACGCGGGTGTGGGCCAGCCACGCCGACGAGGTGAAACGCGTGCCCGACGGGTTCGAGCGGACCGGCAAAAGCGACGTCTGCGGCGTCGAAGCGATGAGCGACGCTGACCGCGAGCTGTTCGGCGTCCAGTGGCACCCCGAAGTCGCCCACACCGAGGAGGGCGACGAGGTGTTCGAGAACTTCCTCGCGCTCTGTGAGTGACCGGGCTCGCCGTCCGTTCTGTGATTGCTGCCGTCAGCCAGCTGACAACCTCTCGGCCAGCACCAGTGCGAATACTCTTTGTCCGGTGCGCGCACAGAGCCGCGTATGCCGATGTACGAGCGCGGGGATTCGATGGGGGCAGCGGTCACGCTGGAGTGGGCCGACGGCGTCAGCTGGATGGCCCACCCCGACGAGGCGGGCGAGCGCGGGAGCCACGCAATCCGGACCGAGGAGGGCGTCTGGCTGCTCGATCCGCTCGGCGCGCCGAACGTCGCGGAGCTGCTCGACTCGCTGGGCGAGGTGGCCGGCGTCGCCGCCCTCTCCGCGTACCACGCCCGCGACGCCGGCACGCTGGCCCGGCGGTACGACGTGCCCGTCAGCATCCCCACGTGGATGGACCGCGTCGCCGAGCGGGTCGACGCGCCGGTCGAGCGGTACACGCTCGCCCCCGGTGGTCCCGACGCGGGGTTCGAGATCCTCCCCTGCCGGCCGTTCCCGGGCTGGCAGGAGGTGTTTCTGTACCACGAGCCCACCCGGACGCTCGTCACGCCGGACTCGCTCGGTACTTCCGGCGTTCACCTGGTGGACGAGGAGCGCCTCGGCCTGTCGGCCCTGCGGCGACTCCAGCCGCCGCGACAGCTCGCCGGGCTGACGCCCGACCGGATCCTCCCCGGTCACGGCGCCCCCCTGACCGAGGACGCCGGAGAGGCGCTCGCGGCGGCGCTCGATAACCCGCGACGGACGTTCCCGACGGCGCTCGCCGAGAACGGTGCCGAGGGCGTCCGCGCGCTCGTGGGTGCGCTCCGCTGATAGTGATTATTGTGAGTCGTTCCGGGATCGACCGCGCGACTGCGTGCGGTCGACCCGGTAAACAGTCACAATAATCACGATGAGGCCTTTCGTCAATGCATTCCCCCGACGAACGCCGCCTCTGTGCCCTGGTAACGCGTGCCGTCGGTCGATTCGTTTCTCCGTCGGAGACAAACCACACACTTTTAACTCATATCGATGTTGTCACTAGACTAGTGACGACGACACAGAGCAACCTCGCGGGGCTGTCGCGGTACATCTTCCGGGTGCCCAGATGGTACTCCAGCCTCGCGCTGGCGCTCACACTCGCCGCGGTCACGGGGATCGTCGCCTTCGACTCGGCGTACCCGCTCGACGACGCCTGGCGCGGCGTGTTCTTCGTCGGCCTCCCGACGGTCGCGGCGAGTTTTCTCACGGCTCCGGTCGACCGCACGCTCGGCGGGCGGCTGACGAGCGACCGCGCGTCGCTGTTGGCGCTGCTCTGTGAGGTACTCATCGTCACCGTGCTGTTGGTCGCCGGGGTGCAGTCGTGGCTGCTCGGGTTCACACAGGAGTTCGTCCTCGACGCGCTGCTGGTCGCGCTCGCGGCCGTCTTCGCGCTCCGCCTGCTCGTGATCCTCTCCATCTCCAACCGGAACCCGCTGCTCGCGCTGGTGCCCGCCAGCATCCAGACGCTCGCCGCAGCCGTGCTGCTGTTCGTCTACAGCGGGACGCTTTACTTCTTCCAGGTCGGCGGCCCGTTCCTGCAGACGTTTTTCGCCCGGCCCGAGCACACGGCGCTGGAACTGCAGTACAGCATCTACCCGTTCGACTTCGTCCTGCTGGGGATCACCTGCCTCGTCCACGCGACGGCGGCGCTCGTGTTCCTGGCGATCGTCGACCGCCCGTGGCGCTCCTCGCTCGGCGTCTCCGTGCTGGATTTCATCCAGGGGTTCATCGGCCACCTCGCGGAGGACTCCCGCGAACTGGAGGGCTTTTTCGAGGACATCGGCGAGGAGGCGGTCGTCCCGGTCACCGTGCTCTCCTTTCGCCGGCCGGAGGGCGAGGAGAAAGCGCGGTTCGTGCTGCCGATGATCCACCCGGGGCCGATGGGCGACATCGGCGGCGGCAACCTCCCGGTCCAGTTAGCCAAGGCGACCGACGCCTTGAGCTTCGCGCCACACGCCACGGCGGGCCACGACTTCAACCTGGTCACCGAACGCGAGGTCGATCGGGTCTGTGCGGCGGCCGACCGCGCCCTCCAGCAGGTCGAGTACACCGCCACTGCGACCTCGGGCGTCCGCACGACCGAGGGGGACGCGACGCTGACCGGCCACGCGTTCGGCGACGACGCGCTGCTCGTCAACTCCTTCGCGCCCACGTATGCGGACGACATCGAGTACGCCGTCGGCCTGGCCGCCGCCTCGGAGGGCCGGGCCAGCGGGCTCGACGACGTGTTGCTCGTCGACGCGCACAACTGCAACGACGGCCTCGAAGGCGGCGACCTCGGGCACGTCGTCCCCGGGAGCCAGCGCTCGTTCGACCTGATCGCCGGCGCCGGCCGCCTCGGCGAGCGCCTCGTTGGCCTGGACCAGCAGCCCCTGCGGCTCGGGACGGCCTGGGACGAGACGCCCTGGGGCCCCGCGGCGGGGATCGGCCCGCTCGGTATCCGCGTGGCGCTGCTCGAAGCCGGCGACGACCGGACCGCCTACGTCCTCGTCGACGGCAACAACATGGAGCCCGGGCTCCGCGAGACGCTCCTGGCGTCGCTCGACCGCGTCGACACCGCCGAGGTGATGACCAGCGACACCCACGTCGTCAACACGGTCGACGCCGAGAACCAGGTCGGCGCCGAGATCCCGCACGACGCCCTGATCGATCTCGTCCGGTCGCTGGTCGCGGAGGCGATCGACGACCTGGAACCCGTCGAGGCGGGGATGGCCACCGAGCGCACGGAGGTGAACGTCTTCGGCAACGACCGCACCGAGACGCTCGCCAGCCACGCCAACGCGATGGTGCCGATGGCGACCGGCCTCGCCGCGGCGTTCGTCGTCGGCGTCCTCGCGGTCTCGATCCTCATCTTCCTCATCGCCGAGAACGTGCCCGTCTGACGGGCTCGAACCCCTCGTGCTCGTTCTCATACTGGTGGCTGTACGTACGTGAACACTCGAAGTGAGAATCCAGGCGGAACGAGTCTATATCCGCAGATAGACAGCCAGACGTGATTCAGGTACGCCATGCCGTCCCAACTCCCGTTGGTCGGGCCAGGACACAGCCGATGGACTGTCCTGGCACTGGACGGAGTCACGTCTGGCTGTCTAGCAGAGACTGGTGAGTAAAAGAATTACAGCCACCAGTATCACCCCCCTTGCGTGCTAGTGTGTTTCAGCGCTTCCCACACGCCGACGAGGAGGAGGAAATTCGTGGCTGTCGGTTCTGGTAAATCGAATCGAAAAGCGCCGAGGGTGAGATTTGAACTCACGAGTCCTCTCGGACACCTGCTCTCGAGGCAGGCGCCTTGGCCGGGCTAGGCTACCTCGGCTCACTTCCCTG
>PXSF01000020.1 GCA_003022845.1 Halobacteriales archaeon SW_10_66_29
CGCCGGAGCCAAGCGAAAGGTCGACAAGGACGGTCGCCATGGGGAACGCCCAGAGGAACAGCGCGAACGTCCCGAGGAACCCGACGAAGATGCTCGCGCCGACGCGTGCGCCGTCCATCCGGTCGGCGACAGCATCCTGGACCTGCCAGGTACGGACGAAGCCGGCGCCGATCGTGAGCAGCACCACGAGCAGGAAGAACAGCCGGCCCATGGCGTGGCTGCCCATGTTGAACTGGGCGGCGTTCAGGTACGCGCCCAGCGCCAGCACGATGCGGTCGAGGATGCTGAGGCTGAGGCTCACTCCCTCGGGGAGCCCCAGGTCGGGGATCGGGACCAGCACCATCGCGACGCCGATGCTCAGCGCCATCACGGTCCAGGCGGTGAGCGTGCTGATCAGCGCCGAGTGGTCGTCGAACGCCCAGATGCTCAGGCCGCCGATCGCCCCGATCACCGCGGGGATGAGAATGCCCGCGAACAGTAGCCGCCCGGCGAAGTCGGTCACCCCGAAGGCGATGCCGAGCAACAGCGACGCGAGCACGAACAGGATCAACAGCGGCACGTCAGGGATCGCGTTGTACGCGAGCAGATCGAGCAGCGGATCGAACTGTTCCTCCGCCGTCGGGTAGTCCGATGGGTCGACCTCCTCGGGGCGCGCCACGCCTGCCGAGCGCCTGAACAGGTCGACGACCGCTTCGCCGGAGCCGAGTTCGGCGATCTCGAAAAACAGCTCGGCGCTGACGTCGAGTTCGCCCCAGCTCTCCGAGCCGTCGACGTACGCCCAGCCGCTGTCACCGGCGAGCTGCTCGTAGTTCTCGCCGGGCGGTTGCTCCCAGGCCCAGAACGTCGCCAGCGTCAGCAGTCCGTAGGGGATCAGGAAAGCGAGCACGCCGAGCGCCGTCCCCAGCTTCAGCGGGTACCGCTTCAGCTCGTTGACGAGGTTGTTCCCGTCCTCGTACTGCTCTGCGGGCGCGCCCTCGCCACCCAGGGGTGCACCGGCCTCGCCGGTCGGCGCACCCTGGCCGCCGGCGCCCGCGGGGGCCCCGCCGGGCTGACTGGCCCCCCCTGGCTGGCCAGCCCCGACCGGCTCCCCCGTCTGATCCGGTTGCTGGCCGCCAGCCACCTCACTGCCCTCGCCAGCGGCGGGCTGCCCAGCGGGCGGCTGATCGTTCGGTTGCCCCGCCGGCGGCTGATCGTTCGGTTGGCCGGCGGGTGGCTGGTCGTTCGGTTGGCCGTCCTGGGGCTGGTCGTTTGATTGGCCGGCGGGTGGCTGGTCGTTCGGTTGGCCGGATGTCGCCGGCGTCGAGGTACTCGTCGTCCGGGTCCTCTTCCGATCCGCCGCCGTGATCGGCAAGTGGATCGTCGTCGTCCGGGTCCTCCTGGCCGCCGTCGGTTACGAGCCGTGGCCGGTCGGACGATCGGTTGGTTGGTGTCCCCCGCGTGACTGCGCCACCGTCCCCGACGGACGCGCCACACTCCCTGCACGTGTCGGCGCCCGTTACGACTGCCCTGTCGCACGAGTCACACTGCATACTGGAACGTTCCGCAGAACAGTCCTAATAAACTGACGGTAGTTGATACTGGTGGCTGTAATTCTTTTACTCGCCAGTCTCTGCTAGACAGCCAGACGTGACTCCGTCCAGTGCCAGGACAGTCCATCGGCTGTGTCATGCCCCGAACAACGGGAGTTGGGACGGCATGGCGTACCTGAATCACGTCTGGCTGTCTATCTGCGGATACAGACCCGTTCCGCCTGGATTCTCAATTCGAGTTTTCACGTACTTACAGCCACCAGTATGAGAGTCACGCACGACCGTATCACAGCACGCGAGCGCCGTCGCCGATCTCGGTCTGGTACACCCGCGCATCGACGCCCGCCACCTCGAAGGCGTCGAGCATCGCGACGCCCACGTTCTGGCGAGCGCCGGGTTTGCAGGTCGCGAGTACGCCGGGGCCGGCACCGCTGATCGTCACGCCCGTCGCGCCCGCGTCGAACGCCGCCTGGCGGACGCCCTCGTACCCGTCGATCAGTTCCGCGCGGGCGGGCGTGACGATCGAGTCGTACAGTCCGTCGCCGACCAGTTCCGGATCGTCCCGGTGCATCCCGGCCGTCAGCGTCGCGGCGTTGCCGACGGTCTCGACTACCTCGTTCATCCGGGCACCGTCGGGGACGACCGCGCGTGCGTCGCGCGTCGAGACGACGATGTCCGGCAGGCAGACGACCAGCGGGATCGCGGCGTCGACGCAGGTGACGCCCCCGTTCCGGGCGATCGTGAACCCGCCCAGAAGCGCCGGGGCGACGTTGTCCTCGTGTGCGTCCCCCGAGACGATCGCCTCCCCCTCGGCGGCGATCGGGACCAGTTCCTCCCGGGAGTGGCCGCGGTCGTACAGTTCGTCGAGCGCGACCGCCGCGGCAGCGGCGCTGGCCGCCGACGAGCCCAGCCCCGACGCCGGACGAACCCCCTTGTTGATCCGGATGTGTGCCGGCGCGTCGAGCGACTCCGCGACCGCGCCGACCGTGTTCTTGTCGGGGTCCTCCGGGATGTACTGGTGGCCCGCCCCCAGCACCTCGATTGACGTCTCTGGGGCTTTCTCGACGGTCACCACGTCCGCCGGCTTCGAGAGCGCCACGCCGAAAACGTCGAACCCGCTCCCGAGGTTCGCGCTCGTCGCCGGCGCCCTGACCGTGACCATACCCCCTGCTTTCGGTGAGGCACGCAAAAACCTAGCGGTGACCGCCGACGCCAGGGAATCGGCCTGTGACCGGTCCTACTGCTCGGTGCCGTCCTCGTAGCCGTCCTCGCAGCCCTCCTCGCTGCGGTCACCGTCCTCGTCGGTCCCGCCGGCCGTCTCGTACCCGGGGTCGTGCTCGCGGAACCACTCGGTGATCGACTCCAGGCGGTGGATCTGGCGTTCGGGCCGGCTGATGTTGTGGTGTTCGTTCTGGTAGATGACCAGCTTCGCGGGGACGCCCTGCTTGCGGACGCTGACGTACAGCTGTTCGGCCTGCGTCGGCGGACACCGCCAGTCCTGCTCGCCGGCGTTGACCAACAGCGGCGTCTCGATCTCGTCGACGTCCGTGATCGAGGAGATGTCCGCGTACGTCTCGGGTTCCTCCCAGGGCATCCCGAACTCCCACTCGTGCCAGAGGTGGTTGTCGTCGGTGCCGAACGTCGACCGGAAGTCGTAGATGCCGTGCTCGGCGGCGGCGGCGGTGAACGCATCGCTACGAGTCACGACGTTCGCTGTCGTGATGCCGCCGTAGGAAAAGCCCGTCACCAGGCTCCGGTCGGGGTCGGCCCAGCCGCGGGCGGCGAGTTCCTCCAGGCCAGACACCACGTCGTCGGTCTCGAGGTCGCCGCGGGTCCCCATCAGGGACTCGGCGAACTCGCGGCCGTAGGAGGTCGAGCCGCGGTAGTTGGGCCGGTAGACGACGTACCCCTGGTCGGTCCAGTAGGTGTACGTGAACGCCCACCCCGGCGCGTCGTAGGCCATCGGGCCGCCGTGGATGGAGGCGATCACCGGCCGCGGGTCGTCGGTCTCCGGGTCGAACTCGGGCGGCAGGTGGACGATGGCCTCGATCTCCTCGCCGTCGCCGTTCTCGTAGCTGATCCGGCGGCACCCCGGCGCCTCGATATCCGAGAGGAGGTCCTCGTTGAGCGCCGAAAGGCGGGCGAGCGAGTCGGGATCGGCTGCGTCGAGGTCCGCGGCGTCGAGCGCGTACACGTCGATTCCGTCGACCGGATCCGAGAGCACGACGCCGACAGTACCGCCGTCGGCATGGGCGACCACCGCATTCCGGTCGCGACCCTGCGCGGGGAACACCCGATCAGGATCGTCGCGGTCCGCCGGCGCCCGCACGAGTCGCGTCAGCCCGTCGTCGCCGATCGCGGCCAGCAGCGTCCCGTCGTCGAGCCAGGTCGGCTCGGTCAGCATCGCAACGGTCCGGTCGAGCGACGCCGTCACCGACCAGTCCTCGGCGCTGGCCCCGTCGTCGTCCACGTCGCCGGGGTTGGCGACACAGATTTCGGCGGGCCGGTACCAGTTGTCGGGGTCGCCGGCGACGAACGCGATGGACTCGCCGTCGGGACTCCACTCGTAGGCGTACGTCCGGCGCTCTGAGTCGGTGAGCTTCCGGAGGTTCGAGCCGTCGGGAGCGATCGTGTAGAGGTCCAGCACGCCCGAATCGTCGGGGCGGTCGGTCCGGTTGCTGGCAAAGGCGATCCGGCCGCTCGCGCCCCACGCGGGCTGGAGGCCGAAGATCGGTTCGCGCGCGCCCTGTCCGTAGGCGTCGTCGAGGCGTTCCCCCTCGCCGCTCTCGACGTCGACGACGAACAGGTACGACGTCACCTCGTCGAGCCAGCCGACGCCGTTGGCCTTGTGCTGGAGGCGTTCGATCTCGATCGGGCCGTCGTCGCGGCGCTCGGCGAGCATCTCGGCCTGCTCGTCGGTAGGGTCCCGCGCCGAGACGACGATGCGCTCGCCGTCGGGCCCCCAGTCGAACTCGCGGACGCCCTCCTCGCGGTCGGTCACCTGGACCGCGTCGCCGCCCAGTTCCACATCGAAGTACCAGACCTGGGGCTTCGGTTCGTCGCTGCCGCCGTCGTCGCCGTTGTCCGCCTCGTCCTCGTCACTCCCGTCCCCGCCCTCCTCGTCGTCCGCCTCGGCCTCTGTCTCGTCCTCGCCGTCCGCTTCGGCCCCGGTTTCGTCCCCGTCGGAGTCGTCCCCCTCGGATTCGTCGCTGCCGACCCGCCGGTCGAGGTCCTCGTCGCGGGTGCCGATGAATCCCAGCCGGCGGCCGTCGGGCGACCACGTGGGCTGGCTCGCGCCGGAGACGCGTGTCAGTCGGTGTGGGTCGCGCGATCCGTCGGCGGGCGCGACGAACAGCGAGGCCGGTCGCTCGTCCTCGTCGGGGTCGGATTCGCGGGCGACAAACGCCACCCGCTCGCCGTCGGGGGAGACCGCGACCGCCTCGGGTCTCGTCACGTCGTGAAAATCGTCCGGTTGGAGCTCTGCCATACACACTGTGTCTCGACCCGTTATCCCTTAAGTCCTCTCGGAACGATCGTTCCGTAAACCGACCGAGGGACCAGCGTGCGCTGGGTCGCGCCGATCCGATGTCAACCGTCTTCGTCGTCCTCGTATCTGGCCAGTTCGACGATCTCTACTTCCCAGTCGTGCGTCGACCCGTCCGTTCGAAACTCCCAAGCTCCGCGGACACCCACGTCTGCCTCGATAGCTTTCTCCACTGCCTCGGCTAAGATGGCTTCGAACTCCTCGGCACTGGTAATCGAACCATCGCGGAGTTGATCTCGTGTCATGGTTGGTGGGTTGGCAGTCCTTGGCCCGAAGAGAGGGATGCTAGGCCACGACCACAGCCGCGGAGGCCATACTTCGCGCAGTGCAGACAGTCCACTACCCTTGACGCACGCCACACACATATGTCTGGCGTCTTACATGGTATACCAAGTATGCTATCGCAAGGTTGGTCCACCAACGAGGTAATACTTATTCTTTTCGAACGTGTAGCACTGTGTTAGATGGCCGTTATCGCTCATCTCCAGATACCCGCCGAATCATTCGAACTCGGCCGGATCCTCGAAGTAGAATCTTCCGGGTTGATAAAACTCGAAAATATGGTCCCGTTGGGCGAGAAAGCTGTCCCGTTTTTCTCCGTGAGCGACGAGATCCGCGAATCGTTCGAACAAAACGTCGGGGATCACCCCTCTGTCGATAACATTGTCGAGGTGACGCGTCACGACACAGAGCGCCTGTATTCGCTCGACTGGGACGTCGGCCGGGACGTGTTTTTTCAGGGGATCGTTGATTTGGATGGCCAGCTGTTGAATGCCACCGGATCGGCCGCCACCTGGGAGTTCGAGATCCGGTTTAGCACCCACGGAGCGCTCAGTGAGTTCCAGGAGTACTGTTCGAATGCACACTTTGAGCTCGAAGTCGGCCGTATCTATAATCCAGTCCGTCCGGAGGCTGGCATGTGGTACGGGGTGACACAACTCCAGCGCGACACCTTGATGCGCGCTGTCCAGGGCGGCTACTACTCGATCCCACGGCAGATGTCGACCCAGGATTTGGCCGACGAATTCGGGATTTCCGACCAGGCCGTCACGGAGCGACTCCGCCGCGCCATCGTAACACTCACCGAAAACACCCTTATTACGGTTCAAGAGGAACAAGAGGGGGAGTTCGACCGGACCTGAATGCACTGATCGGATCACCTCGGCAGCGCGGAGGGCGAACTCATCCAGTGTGACACATAGTAACAACCTCATGTACCATGCACCGTACCGATACGTCTGGAACACCTACTAGCGTTTGTGAAAGTCACAATGGGGTTCGATCAGCTTGCGGATGCGCTTGGGCACCAGGCCCGCCGCCAGATACTCGTAGAACTCATGAAACACAATCCCGTGTCGGAATCCGGGCTGGAAGGGAGCGGGGTCTCCGAGATCGAACTGATTCACAGTCATCTCCCGAAACTCGACGAGATGGACTACATCGTCTGGGACAGAGAGAGCCAGACGATCATGAAGGGGCCAATCTGGGAAGAGATCGAACCGGTGGTTCGCTTACTCAGGGACAATCCGGGATGCGTTCCCACAGACACGTTCCAACGCACCAAACGATCCTGATGCTGCGCATCCGTGACCGGATGGGTGCAGTTCCTCGCGGAGCGCGGCGTGGACGTGGCAGATGTTCTCGGCGCGGGCGACGACGTCGTCGACGCTGTCGCCGAGCGACTCCTCGACGTGGATGTCGAACGCGATCGATTCGAGGTCGTCACCCTCGTCGAGGTCGGCCGCGACGTCGACCTGGATCGCGCCCAGGTCGTCGAACCCTTCCTTGTCGGCGCCGACGCGGAACGCCGGGATGAAACAGGAGGCGTAGTCGGCAGCGAGTACCTGGTTGGGGTCGGGCCCCTCCTCGCCCGTCGCGTCGATCGTCAGCTCCCAGTCGCCGATCCGGTTGCTGGTCGAGAACCCTTCCGTGCTGGTGCTGGTGAGTTCGATGTCTGCCATACCCGTCTGAAGGGGCGCCCCGCTGAAAACAGTGTGTTTAGCTACAGATGTTGCCCGCACCTGCCCACCGTGTCGGGTCGCCCGCTCGCGCCCCGTCTGCCGCCCTACAGGTGCGCTTCGAGGTCGAACGTCCCGTCGCCGTCCAGCACGACCGCCTCGGCGCCGGGCGCGTTGCCCTCGATCGCCCGCTCGAACTCCCCGGTGTCGATCTCGATCGGCGGGAACGTGTCGTAGTGCATCGGGAACGCGTAGTCGACATCCAGCCAGTCGGCGGCGACCGAGGCCTGCAGCGGCCCCATCGTGAAGTGATCGCCGGCGGGCAGCGCCGCGGCGTCGGGTTCGAGGTACGACCCGATGACGTCGCGCATCTCGGTCATCAGCGACGTGTCCCCGGCGTGGAAGAACGTGGTCGACTCCTCGTCGGCGACCTTCGCGGGCCTGGTGTCGGAGACGATGAAGCTCGCGGGCATCCCGCCGGAGGCGCCGTACGTCGTCTCGATGCCGTTCGTGTGATCAGCACGGTGCATCGTCACGAACGCGTCGCCGACCTCGACGGTGCCGCCGAGGTTCATGCCCATGCCGCCGACAGCGTCGAAGTCGCCGGAGTTGTCCCGGCAGTACTCGACCAGTTCAGGCGTCGCGACAAGCGTCGTCCCCTCGTAGCGGTCGACGTCGCCGACGTGGTCCGCGTGCCCGTGGGTCAACAGCAGGTAGTCGGGATCCAGCCGGTCGGGATCGGCGTCCGTCTTGGGGTTCTCGAAGAACGGATCGATCAGCAGGCTCGTACTCCCGACTTCGACGTGCCACGTCGAGTGGCCGTGCCAGGTGAGTTGCATTGCGTCCACTGCTACTCCCGATTCGCACTTAACGCTGGTTGTCAGCCCCGGGAACGGTCCTCGGCGTCACTCCTCGACAGTACCGCCCTGCTGGACGAACCGGATCCAGGCCGCGATGTGGCGGTTCAGCGCCCAGAACAGCACGACCACCATCACGACAACCGCCAGCACGTACACCAGCCCCGAGAAGACGGTGTTCTCGGCGGGGAGGCCGACCAGCAGGACCAGCCCACCCGCGAGCACCATCTCCAGCGCGCACCTGATCCCGGCGCGCAGGAAGTCGGGCCGCACCGGCCCCGGAGACGCGGTTTCCTCGGTCGCCATGCCCCTAAGTACGGACGGTCGGTTGTAGTACTTTGTCCCTCAACTGGGCTGTCGTGGCGGTCCCGCGTCACTCCCCGGTCGCGGCCTCGTAGCGGCGGACGACGTCCTCCGCCTGTGCGATCAGCGGCGCGTCGATCATCTCCCCGTCGACGGCGAACACGCCGACGTCGCTCGCCGCGGCCTCGTCGCGGGCGGCCAGCACCTTCCGCGCCCACTCGACGTCCGCTTCGTCGGGCGTGAACGCGTCGTTGATGATCGGCACCTGCCCGGGGTGGATCGCCATCTTGCCGTCGAACCCCAGGTCGCGGCCGAACGCCGCGTCCGCGGCCAGCCCTTCGTCGTCCTCGTAGTCGGTGTAGAGGGTGTCGATGGCATCGACGCCGGTGCTGCTCGCGGCCAGCACCGTGTGTTCGCGCGCATGGAGGATTTCGGTCCCTTCCCGGGTCCGCGTCGCGCCGACGTCTGCAGCCAGGTCCTCGGCGCCGAGCAACACCGCGTCGGTCGGGCCGGCACTCGCGATCCCCTCGGCGTCGAGGACGCCGTCCGCCGTTTCCAGCAGGGCCAGCACTGGCAGCTCCTGCCCGTGTTCGGCCAGCAGGCCCGCGAGGTCGACGACGGCAGCGCCGGAGCCCACCTTGGGGAGCATCACGCTGTCGATGGCGGTCGCAGCACCGTCGCCGAACACGGCTTCGACGTCCCGCTCGCCGCCATCGCCGACGGGGTTGACGCGAACACAGAGCTCCGGGTCCGGGTCGAGGATCTCGACACCGCGATGGACTGGTACGCGACTCACCTCGGGTACGTCGAACACGCACGCAACGAGCAGGACGACTTCACCCAGGTCTTTCTCGGACCGGACGCGGTCGATGGTGACACCGCGTTGCTCCAGTTGACCTACAACCACGATGGCCGGTCCTACACGATGGGCGACGCCTGGGGGCACGTAGCGGTGCGCGTGCGGGACGTCTTCGAGGCGCTCGAAG
>PXSF01000021.1 GCA_003022845.1 Halobacteriales archaeon SW_10_66_29
GAGGCGACGTTCTCGAGTTCGAGCTGTGATCGAGTGTCGAACTGGCGGCCTGATAGTGATTGTTGCGATTATTTTCGTGACCACGTCACAGGAACGGTTGTCTCGCGGGCTGAACCCCACGAATTGTGACTCTCCGGCGGTAACGACTCACAACAATCACTATGAGGAGGGGCGACCACTGCGATTACTGCAACGTAGAAAGCCCTCGGCGCGGTCGACCCGCCGGGTTCCGGAAAGATGTGAAAAGTACGTCCGCCGGTAACGGAGTTATTCGTACAGCCAGCCTTCGTCGATCTGCTCCCAGCCGACGAGTTCGTCGTCGTCGAAGAACAGGTCGATCTCGCGCTCGTTGGCGCCGGGGTCCTCGTGGTCGGAGCCGTGGATGACGTTCCGCCCCAGATCCAGGCCCATGTCACCGCGGATGGTGCCGGGCTGGGCCTCCGCCGGGTCGGTCGCGCCCATCATGCGCCGGACCTGTCGAGTCGCGTCCTGGCCCTCCCAGACCATCGCCATCACCGGACCGGCGGTGATGAAGCTCACGAGGCCGTCGAAAAAGGGCTTGTCCTCGTGTTCGGCGTAGTGATCGTGGGCGAGGTCCTCGTCGATCTGCATGAACTTCGCGCCGACGAGCGTCAGGCCGCGGTCCTCCAGCCGGGAGATGACCTCGCCGATCAGCCCCCGCTGGACGCCGTCGGGCTTGACCATCACGAACGTCCGCTCGTACTCGCTCATGCCTCGGCCTCCGTCTCCTCGCCGTCCTCGTCGTCCTGAGTCTCGTCCTCAGCGGCGTCGGCCTCGGCGTCCTCCGTTTCGGCGTCAGCTTCTTCGGCCTCCTCCTCGGCGTCTTCCTCGTCAGCTTCCGTCTCTGCCTCAGTTTCGGCCTCTTCCGCAGCGTCTTCGACTTCTTCCGCTTCTTCCTCGGGTGCCTCGACTTCCTGGCCGGCCCATTCGAGGTCGCGGCTCTCGCGGCCGAGGTCGGCGTTTTTCTCGCACTTTGAGGAGCAGAAGTGGATCGTGGTCCCGTCGGTCCGGACGAACATTGTGCCGGTGCCGGGTTCGATCTCGCTCTCGCAGAAATCACAGTGCCGTTCTCGGGGCATTATTGTCCTCCGATGGTGTCGGCTTCGCGTGCTGTCTCGCGGAGCTGAAGCACGTCGCCCTCGCGGACCGGGCCGAGCACGTTCCGGGTGATGATCCGGCCCTTGTTCGAGCCCTCGCGGATGCGGCACTTGACCTGCATGGCCTCGCCGTGCATCCCCGTCCGGCCCACGAGTTCGATGACCTCAGCGGGTGTGGATCCGCCGCCGCCGTCTTCGGACTCCTCTGCGCTCACGCGAACCACCCCTGGTGGTGAGCGCGAGGTGATAAGTCACAGCCCGCGCAGCGTCGGAGACGCGAGCAGGAATGTCTTAGCGTGCTCATCCGTGCTCACCTCAGCGAAGCTCCTCGAGCTTCTCCGTGATGTCCTCGACCTCGTCCTCGGCGTCGCCGGTGTCGGTGATCGCCGCGGCGGCGCTGCCGACCTCCAGGCCCGCCGCGTGGCCGATGTCGTCCTGCGCGCCGACGAAAATGAACGGCACGTTCTTCTCGTCTGCGAGCTCCGGGAGGTGCATCACGACTTCCTCGGGCTGGACGTCCTCGGCGATGTACACGAGGTCCGCGTTCCCTCGCTCGGCCGCCTTCGTCGTCTCGTTTGTCCCTTTCTTTACCGATCCTGTGTCCCGCGCTACCTCGAGGGCGTCGAGCGCGTCGTCCTCGAGATCCGCCGGAACGTCGAAGTTAACGTACACTGGCATGGTTGTATTCACCTCCTGTGCGCGGGCTCGCACTCCCCCGCCGTCGGTCGCCGAAAGCGCCAGCGACCGTCGAATCCTATGGTGGCTGGGAGCGTCATCAACCCCACACAGGCTGTACCCCAAAGTGGCCCATCTTCCCCTAAAGCGCTTTCGAAGCCGCTATCGGGGTGGTACGCTGTGACGCGCCCTGCTGGAGTATTAAGTAGGAAGATTCTTCCGGCTCGGAACCGCACCGATAGTATGGACGAATACACGGTCACCGGCAAGTGGAAAGCCCGGGATGGCTGGCAGACGTTCGAGAAATCGGTCGAAGCGGAGAACGACGACGTCGCAGCCGAGTACGTTTACTCCGACTTCGGCTCCAAACACGGCCTCCAGCGCACCCAGGTCGAGATCCAGGAGGTCTCGGCATGAGTCTCGGTGGCGGTGGCGGTGGCGGCGGCCAGGCCCAGGAGATCGCCCAGCAGATCGAGGAGCTCGAACAGCACCAGGCCGCGCTGGAGGAGGAGATCGAACAGCTCCAGCAGCAGCAGCGCGACATCGACGACGCCGTCGAGGCTGTCCAGAACCTCGACACCGGCTCGACTGTGCAGGTTCCGCTCGGTGGCGGCGCGTACGTCCGCGCGGAGGTCGCCGACATCGACGAAGTGATCGTCGACCTTGGCGCCGACTACTCCGCCGAGCGCGACCAGGAAGGGGCGGTCAGCACGCTCGAAGCCAAACGGGAGAAGCTCGACGGGCGCATCGAGGACATCCGCTCGGAGATCAGCGAGATCGAAACGGAGACCGACCGGCTCCAGGACCGCGCCGAGGAGCTCCAGGCCCAGCAGATGCAGCAGATGCAGCAGATGCAACAGCAACAACAGCAACAACAGCAGCAGGACGACAAGTAGCGCTGGGGCCATGTTCGACGGACTGAAAGAGAAACTCGACAGCTTCACCGACGAGGCCGAGGAGGACGTCGACGAGGAGGCACTCGAAGCGGCGGAGGCGGAGACTGAAGAAGCCGCGGCGCCGGACGCCGAAGACGTGCCGCCGGACGCCGAAGACGTGCCGGCCGAGACCGACACGGCAGCGGCCGATTCCGACGACGCGCAGGAAGCCGATGCCAACGCCGGCGACCCAGAGACTGTGCCCCCAGAGCAGGGTCACGCGCCAGCGGACGACGAGCTAGTCGACCAGACGGCCGTCGACGAATGGGCCGACGACTCCGGGGCGGTTGCCGCCGAAGGCGCCGAGGACGCCCCAGAGCCGGCCACCGCGGAGCCTGCGGCGGACGACGCCGAGGAGCAGCCAGCGGAGGACGCCGAAACCGAGGCGGCCGACGAACCGTCGGAAGCGGACGCGGACGACGAGGAGGAGGGGCGCGGCCTGACCGAGCGGGCGAAGCTGTTCGCCACCGGGAAGACCGTCATCGACGAGGAGGACCTCCAGTCCCACCTCGATGATCTGGAGTTCGCGCTGCTGGGCAGCGACGTGGAACTCCAGGCCGCCCGGGAGATCCTCGACGGCGTCGAGGAGAACCTCGTCGGCGAGACCCGCCGGCGCCTGGAGAGCACCGGCAACCTCGTCCAGGACGCGCTCCGGGAGGCGCTGTACGACGTGATCAGCGTCGGCCAGTTCGACTTCGACGGGCGCGTCCAGGAGGCCGATAAGCCGTTCGTCATCATCTTCACCGGCGTCAACGGCGTCGGCAAGACGACGACAATCGCGAAGATGGCACAGTACTTCGAGGAGCGCGGGCTCTCGACGGTGCTCGCCAACGGCGACACGTTCCGCGCCGGCGCGAACGAACAGCTCGAACAGCACGCCGAGAACCTCGACAAACGGGTCATCTCCCACGAGAAGGGCTCCGATCCGGCGGCGGTGATCTACGACGCCGTCGAGTACGCCGACGCCAACGAGGTCGACGTGGTGCTGGGCGACACCGCGGGCCGGCTGCACACCAGCGACGGCCTGATGGACCAGCTTGCGAAGATCGACCGCGTGATCGAACCCGACATGACGCTGTTCGTCGACGAGGCTGTCGCCGGCCAGGACGCCGTCAACCGCGCCCACGAGTTCGACGACGCCTCCGACATCGACGGCACCGTCCTGACGAAGGCCGACGCTGACTCCCAGGGCGGCGCTGCCATCTCCATCGCGCACGTCACCGGCAAGCCGATCCTCTTTCTGGGCACCGGCCAGGAGTACGACGACCTCGAACGGTTCGACCCCGAGCGCATCGTCGACCAGCTGCTCGGCGAGGAGTAGCCCCCACCGTTTTGTCCGTGCCGCTCGATGCCCGCGACATGAGCAACGCCACGATCCGGCTCGAACCGGCCGACGACCTGGACTACGTCGAGCGGCTGCTCTCTGAGTGCGATCTGCCTGCCGACGACGTGCGCTCGAAACCGGACTGTTTCTTCGTCGCGGTCCAGGAGGGTGAGCGCGTCGGCGTCGGCGGACTGGAGGGGTACGGGACGGCGGGCCTGCTCCGGTCGCTCGCCGTCGAACAGTCCCGTCGGGGCGAGGGATTCGGGACGGCGATCTCCGGCCGGCTGGAGGAGCGGGCGCGCGACGACGGGATCGAACAGCTCTGGCTCCTGACGACGACTGCCGCCGACTTCTTCGATGCTCGGGGGTACGAGGAGGCAGATCGGAGCGAGGCGCCCCCCGAGATCCGCAACACCGCTGAATTTTCCGACCTCTGTCCCGACGCGGCGACGTGTCTGCGGACATCGCTGTAGCCGCGAGCCGGGAAGCTAATACTGTCGAACGTGAGCACGTGGAGAGTGCTACCCCGGAATCGTGCTAAAACGTGTGAATACGCCGGTTTGCGTGTCTTGCCACTCCACAGAGTCACGTCCGACAGTATAAGTGGCGGCAGTCCTATCCACCTCGCGTGACAGGTCCAGTCGTCGGAACAGTCGACAGCTACGAGGTCGACGGCGAGAACCGCGTGCCGTGGGTGCTCGGGACGCAGTTACACCCCGAGGCTGGCCCGTTGGGTCGTGCGCCGGGGGGGAGCCGCGTGCTGATGATCGAGGCCCGCGAGTTCGCGGGACGGAAACCGTACCACCACCAGAAGCTCACGCTGCTGTTCAGCAGCATGCGCCACTTCCGGGAGGAACTCCGGGAGCGCGGCTACGAGGTCGAGTACGTCCAGGCGCCGACGTTCGGTGACGGGCTCGCCGCCTACTTCGAGCAGTATCCCAACTCCACGCTCGTCGCGATGCGCTCGCCGAGCCAGGGGAGCGCCGAGCGACTCCAGGAACTATCCGAAGCAGCCGGCGGCTCGCTCGATGTCGTCGAGAACGAGCTGTTCGTCAGCACGCGGCGGGCGTTCGACGAGTGGGCAAACGACGCGGACGTGGACCCGTTCACCCACGAGAACGTGTACCGCTGGCTGCGCCGGGAGACGGGCGTGCTGCTGGCCGACGGCGACCCGGTCGGCGGGCAGTGGAACTTCGACGAGGACAACCGGGAGTTCCCGCCGGAGGGCTGGGAGCCGCCGGCGACGTACGACCCCGGTGTCGACGACCTGACGAGGTCCGTCAGCGAATGGGTCAGCGAGACGTTCGACCCGTGGGGAGAGCCCGGGATTGGAGAGGGATCCGACCCTGCAGACGGAGGGGACTCCGCCGACGACTTCGTCTGGCCGGTCACCCGCGAGGCTGCGCTCGCCCGCCTGGACCACTTCATCGAGGAGCGCCTGCCCGCGTTCGGCCCGTACCAGGACGCCATGCGGCGAGGCGACTGGGCGATGGCCCACTCGCTGCTCAGCCCGAGCGTAAATCTGGGGCACCTCCACCCGTGGGAGGTGGTGAGTTCATGCGCCACGTCTACCGGCACGCGATGCCGGAACTGGCGGGTGCGAACCAGCTGGGCGCGACGCGTCCCCTGCCCGACTTCTACTGGACCGGCGACACGGGGATGGAGTGTCTCTCGGCGTCGGTCGACGACGTCCGGGCGCGGGGGTATTCCCACCACATCCAGCGGCTGATGGTGCTGGCGAACTTTGCGACGCTGTGGGGCGTCGAGCCCGCCGAACTCAACGAGTGGTTCCACGCCACGTACGTCGACGCCTACCACTGGGTGACGACGCCGAACGTGATCGAGATGGGGCAGTACGCCCACGGCATCTTCGCCACCAAGCCCTACGTCTCCTCGGCGAACTACATCGACCGCATGAGCGACTACTGCGACACCTGCAAGTACGATCCGGACCGCGATACCGGCGAAGGAGCCTGCCCGTTCAACGCGCTGTACTGGGACTTCCTCGCCAGGAACGAGGACGAGCTGCGGAGCAACCACCGGATGAGGCTGATGTACGGCCACGTCGACGACAAGCGCGACAGCGGCACGGTATCGGAGATCCGGGATCGCGTCGCAACGCTCCGCGACCGGGCCAGCGACGGCGAGCTATACAGCCAGACGTGATACGGTCGTTCGTGACTATACAGCCAGACGTGGCTCCGGACAGTGCCAGGACAGTCTATCGGCTGTGTC